>NZ_JAOCEW010000049.1:0-28496 GCF_029841665.1 Stenotrophomonas sp. GD03819 | reverse complement strand
GGATCATCGATCAGAACGGGTCGCTGCCCAGGCGGATTTCCACGTTCAGCAGCGAGCACAGCGCCAGCATCGCGTCGTCGTCGCGGGTCAATGCCATCACGCCGGTGAAACCGTCGCTGCCGGCATCCACGCTCCACAGCGTGTAGTTGTGCTCGCGCAGGCGGTCGAAGGCGGTGGACATCAGCTGCACGCCGTCCAGGTCTTCGGCGAAATCCTCGTCGTCCAGGTCGCCACCCCAGTCCAGCTGCAGGTTGAAGCGCGCCGACAGCTCGTTCACCGCCGACTGCAGCGAATCCAGATCATCACGTTCCACCTCGAAACCGGACTGCCAGGCGATGGCCGTGAACAGGGCCGGCAGCCAGTCACTGTCTGCCTCCAGCGGCTGCCCGTCCTCGGCCAAGTGCTCGCGCCAGCGGTTGAACTGCTGCAGGGCCAGCTCTTCGTCGCCCTGGTTGATCAGCACCAGCAGGTTCCAGACCCGGGCCTCGAAGCCGTCTTCGTCGAAGTCGTGGATGTCTTCCTCGAAGTCGAAATAGTCGCTGTTGTCGGGCATGGCGGAACTTCCTCTGGGGCAGGCCGGCATTCTACGGTTTATCCTGTGCCGCTGAAGCCGGCCTTGGTGGCCGTCACTGTGAATGAAGCGATGAGCGATACCCCTCCCGACCACCTGGCGATCAACCCGGCCAGCCCCTTCCATGATGCGCAGGCGCTGGAGCGCGGCGTCGGCGTGCGTTTCAACGACGTCGAGCGCGACAACGTCGAGGAATACTCGGTCAGCGAAGGCTGGATCCGCGTGCAGGCCGGCAAGGCCCGCGACCGCCGCGGCAACCCGATGACCATCAAGGTCAAGGGCAAGGTCGAGGCGTATTTCCTGGACCAGAAACCGGAATAACCGGCACCGGCATGTAGAGCCGAGCCTGTGCTCGGCTGCTTTTCGTTCCGGGTTCATGACGCCTGAAGCAAGCGTAGCCGAGCATGGGCTCGGCTCTACATGCCAGGGCGGAATCCGCGTCAGCGTCAGCAACGCCCGGTCCCAGGCATCATTCGCGCTTGCGCGACTCCAGCAGGTCCAGGTTGCGGATCAGGCGCCGCGAGATCTCATCGGAGATCACCCCGCGCCGGGTCAACCGGAACAGCTCCTCGCGCTCGGCATTGAGGCCGGCGCTGCGCAGCTGGCGGTAGCCCATTTCCATGCGTCGCACCTTCTCCGGGTCCACGTCGGGCCCCTCGCTGTCGCGCTCCAGGTGGCGCTGGTACAGCAGACTCACCCGCGACGCGGCGTCGTTGTACAGCTGCACGTTCTCGGTGTTCTGGTTCATCACCAGCTGCTGGCGCATGCGCTCGACCCCGGCCAGCGCCGCCTTCGACGACAGCCGGCGCGCCAGGTCCTCTTCCTTGCGTTCACCCGAATCGGCCGGCAGCTGCAGGCCCTTCAGCAGCTGCGGCAGCGCGATGCTGGCGCCGAGCAGCGAGAACAGGATCACCGAGGCGGCCAGGAAGATCACCAGGTCACGTGCCGGGAACGCACTGCCATCAGGCAGGAACAGCGGCAGGGTCAACACGCCGGCCAGGGTGATCGCACCGCGCACACCGGCCACCGAGGTCGCCACCACGATGCGCCAGTTCGGTGCCTCGCCCCGCTCCAGGCCGCGACGGCGCGCGCGCAGCAGGTTCCAGCGCAGCGACAGCCACACCCACAACAGGCGCAGCACGACCAGCGCCAGATTGATCACCACCACATACACCAGCAGCCACCACGCACTCTGGTGGCCGGTCTCGTTCATGGTGGTGGTGGCGCGTTCGACGATGCCTGGCAGCTGCTCGCCCAGCAGCACGAACATGATGCCGTTGAAGCTGAACTGCAGCATGTTCCAGACCCCGGCACGCTGCACGCGCATGCTGCCGGAGACGCGGCCGGTCAGCTCGACATAGCTCATCGCGATACCTGCGGCGACCGCGGCGAGGATGCCGGAGGCGTGGATCTCTTCGGCCAGCAGGTAGGCCGCGAACGGAATGAGCAGGTTGACCAGCATCGCCGCGCCCGGCTCTTCGCCGAAGCGGCGCCACAGCCAGCGCTGGAAGGTCGACACACCAAGGGTGACCGCCACGCCCACCGCAAGGCCGGCCACGGCCACCCACACGAAGGTCAGCGAGGCCGTGGCCAGCGAGAACGTGCCGGTCATCACCGCAGCCACCGCGAACCGGAAGCAGACCAGGCCCGATGCATCGTTGAGCAGCGACTCGCCTTCCAGGATGTGCATCAGGCGCTTGGGAATCGGCGCCTTGGAGGCGATCGCACCCACTGCCACAGGATCGGTCGGCGACACGATCGCCGCCAGCGCGAAGCACACCGCCAGCGGCATCACCGGAATCAGCCAGTGGATCAGGAAGCCGGCGCCGATGACGGTGAACACCACCAGGCCGAACGCCAGCTCGAGGATCGCGCCCTTGTCGCGGAACAGGCCCTGCTTGGGAATGCGCCAGCCATCCAGGAACAGCAGCGGCGGCAGGAACAGCAGGAAGAACACTTCCGGCTCCAGCGCGTGGCCGCGGTTGAACACCCCGGCGATCACCGCGCCCAGGCCGATCTGCACCAGCGGCAGCGGCAACGAGAACGGGAGGACGCGAACCAGGTAGCCGCTGGCGACAACGGCCACCAGCATCGCCAGGACGACTTCAATGGTATGCATGCTTCTTCCAGGAAGCGGCGCGCGGGGAGGCTCGAAGGCCAGCGCCGGAAACCCGGAAAAAACTACCACATGCGGCCACGACCGCGATGGCCGGGGCCGCCGCGCGTCAGCCCCGGCTCATGCCCCGTCGAAGCGGTACAGATCCATGGCGAGGAAGCCGGCATCGATGCCGGCGTCGATGCGGCGTGCACCGAAACCACCCTCGCCGGCCGCGCCCATCGCAAAGAACAGCGGCAGCAGGTGCTCGTCGGTCGGGTGCGCGCGCTCGGCGAACGGCGCCTGCCGGCGATAGTCGAACAGCGCCTGGCGGTCATCAGCGGCCAGGCGCTGCTCCACCCACTCGACGAAGGGGCGCACGTAAGGCGCTTCCTTGCCGTCCTGGTAGTCGCCCCAGTCGTGCAGGTTGTGGGTGATGCTGCCCGAGCCGACCAGCAGCACGCCCTGCTCGCGCAGCGGCGCCAGCGCGCGGCCCAGCGCGAACTGGTGCTCGGGACCCAGCAGCGGCTGGATTGACAGCGGTACCACCGGGATGTCGGCCTGCGGGCGCAGCAGCCGCAGCGGCACCCACGCACCGTGGTCCAGGCCACGCTGCGGGTCGAGTGCCACCGGCAGGCCGGCAGCGGCGATGCGGCCGGCCACCTCTTCGGCCAGCGCCGGATCACCCGGCACCGGGTACTGCAGTTCGAACAGCGCGCGCGGGAAGCCACCGAAGTCGTGGATGGTGGGCGGCTGCGGATGCGCGCCGACCAGCGGCTGCCGGCCCAGCCAGTGCGCCGAGGCCATCACGATGGCACGCGGCGTGGGCAGGTCGCGCGCCAGCTCGGCCAGGCGCATACCGACCTGGCCCGGATGCAGGGCAGTCATCGGCGAACCATGGGAGATGTACAGCGAAGGCAGGCGGGACATGGAATGCTCCAGTTGCAGGATCAGGCGGCGATCAGCGCGAACGCAGGGTCCACTTGCCATCGCCGACCAGGAACAGCACCACCAGCGCCAGTGCCCAGAACGCCGGGTATTCCCAGCCGCCGCCGGCATTGGCGAAACCGAAGCCGTTGGCGCCGTGCACGGTGACGATGGTGCCCAGCAGCAGCGGTACGCCGACCAGGCCCACCCAGCGCGCATAGACGCCCAGCAGCAGCGCGACAGTGATCACCAGCTCGACGCCGATGGTGAGGTAGCCGAGCACGCCGGGCAGGCCCAGCGACTCGAAGTACGCCGCCGTGCCGGCCGGGGTGAATACCAGCAGCTTGGTCAGCGCATGGGCCAGGAACAGCACGCCCAGGGCCAGGCGCAGCAGGGTGGCGCCATACGGCGCCAGCGGCGAAACAGGAGCGGTCGTGGTGTGCATGGCAAAGCACCTTGAAGGGAGTGGGCACAGGTTATTGCGCCTTCACGGACTGATAAATACGATCGATTGACCGTATTTATTTCAAAAGGCGCAACAATGGATACCCTCGAGGCGATGCGCGTGTTCGTGGCGGTGGTCGAGCGCAATGGCTTCAGCGCCGCCGCCCAGGCTCTGGACATGTCCACCGCCGGCGTCACCCGCCAGGTCGCCGCGCTGGAAAAGCGCCTGTCCACCCGCCTGCTCCACCGCACCACGCGCCGGGTCAGCCCGACCAGTGCCGGCGCCGCCTACTACGCCCAGTGCGTGCGCCTGTTGGCCGAGTTCGACGCGCTGGAGGCCAGCATCGGTGCGCAGGCGCTGGAGCCCTCGGGCACGCTGCGCATCAACGCACCGGTCAGCTGGGGCATCGCCCGTCTCGGCCCGCTGCTGGCCAGCTACCGCGAACGCTTCCCGCAGGTGGAACTGGACCTGGCCCTGTCCGACCGCCTGGTGGACATGGTCGAGGAAGGCTACGACGTGGCCATCCGCATCACCCGCGAGCCCAGCCCCACGCTGATCGCACGCCGCCTGGGCGAATCGCGGGTGAGCCTGTGCGCCGCGCCGGCCTACCTGGCCGCACGCGGCACCCCACAGACCCCGCAGGACCTGCAGGCACACGCGTGCCTGGGCTACAGCTACTGGGCCGCCGGCAACAACTGGCCGCTGCAGGGGCCCGGCGGTGAGGTGAAGGTGGCGGTGAACAGCCTGCTGCACGCCAACAACGGCGACGTGCTGCGCGAAGCCGCGATTGCTGGCATGGGCGTGATCCTGCAGCCGGATTTCCTGCTGGAAGACGCGCTGGCCGATGGTCGCCTGGTGCGCATCCTGCCGGAGTGGGAAGCCTCGCCGATCGGCATCTTCGCGGTCTACACCAGCCGCAGCCACCTGGCACCGAAGGTGCGCAGTTTCATCGATCATCTGGTCGAAACCGGGGTGTAGACGAGTCTGGTGTTTGCCGGCCAGCGACCGGCAAATCCGAGATCCGCTCAGGCAGCGACTTCGTCCAGCGCATCGATGATCCGTTCGAGCGGTGCCGGCCGCCCCAGCAGGTAGCCCTGCACCTGGTCGCAGCCATGCGCCGCCAGCCAGTCCAGCTGCCCCGGCGTTTCCACGCCCTCGGCGATGATGGTCAGGCCCATGCTGTGGCCCAGCGACAACAGCGCGCGGCAGATCGAGGCATTGCGCGGATTGGTTTCCACGTCGGCGACGAAGCTGCGGTCGATCTTCAGGATGTCCAGCGGCAGGTGCTGCAGGTAGGACATGCTGGAATAGCCGGTGCCGAAATCATCCAGCGACACGCTGATGCCCTGCTCGTGCAGGCGCTGCATGGTCTGCATCGCCTGCGCCGGCTTGCGCATCAGGCTGCTCTCGGTCAGCTCCACGTGCAGGGCACCGCGGGCCAGGCCGAAGTCCTGCTGGGCACGGGTGAATTCGGCCACCAGGTCGCTGTTGAAGAACTGCACCGCCGATACATTGACCGCGATCGGCAGCTCGCCCCAACCGGCCTCGACCAGCCGGCGCTGCGCTTTCGCCGCCGCGCGGATCACCCAGCGGCCCAGCGCGAGGATCAGCCCGGTCTCCTCGCACAGCTGGATGAACTCGTTGGGCGGGATGAAGCTGCCGTCGGCCTGCGGCCAGCGCAGCAGCGCCTCCAAGGCGGCCGGGGTGCCATCGCTGGCATGCCGGATCGGCTGGAAATAGAGCTGGAATTCGTTGTCGATGGCGGCATGGATGCGCCCGGCCAGGCGCAGCCGGTCGGCCAGCCGTGTGGTCACCGCCGCATCGAACCAGACCACGACGTTGCCCTCGGCGCGCGCGGCGTGTGCGGCCTGTGCAGCCATACCGATCACCTGCTCGGCGCTGTGGCCGTCACCGGCGGTGTGCACGGCCACGCCGATACGCGGCTCGAACTGGTGCAGTGAATCCTTGCCGCGCATCGGCGCCGACACGATCTGCAGCAGGTCGTCCAGCACGCGCAGGGTATCGTGCTCGGCACCGATGGCCAGCACGAAGTCCTCGGCTGGCTGGAAGGCCAGCGTGCCACAGCGCGCGCCCAGGCCACCGAGCCGGGTCGCCATCGACTGCAGCACCGCATCGCCGATCTCGCGGCCCAGCGTATCGGCCACCAGCTGCAGGCCGCGCAGCTGCACGAAGGCGATGGTGTAACCCTGTTCCTGCTCATCCAGCTGTTCGGTCAACGCACGCACGTTGAGCAGGCCGGTGGCCGGGTTGTGCCGTGCCTGATAGGCCAGGTCGCGCTCGTAGGCCAGCCGTTCGCTCACATCCTCGGCCAGCACCAGGCAGGCCGGCTGGCCATCGAAATCGAGCTTGGACAGGTGCGCGCGCACTTCGAACACGCTGCCATCCTTGCGCCGGTGCAGGCGCACGGTAGCGTCCTGCAGTTCGCCGACACGTGCTCTGGCGATCGCACCCTTCACCTCGTCCCAACCTTCGCGCGGGCGGATGTCGAGGATGCTCATCGCCAGGAACTCCTCGCGACTGTAGCCGTACTGGCGCACGGCGGCATCGTTGACCTCGATGAAGCGCAGCGTGTCCGGATCGAACACCCAGAACGGCGCCGGATTGCGGTCGAACAACAGGCGGAAGCGGCGTTCCACCTCGCTCATCTGCTCGCGGGCCTGGTAGCGCTCGCTGAGGTCGGTCAGCGCGCCGATCATGCGGCGCTCGCTGTCGGCCACCTCCACCCGCTGCCCACGTGCGCCCACCCAGCGCACTGCGCCCCCGGGCAGTACCAGGCGGAACACCTGGTCGAGCACCGCGCCACCGGCGAAGGCCTGGTCGAAGGCCTGCTGCAGGCGCGCCGCGTCATCACGATGCACGCGCGCGAAGAAATCGGCCACCGGCAGCGCATCGGTCTGCACGCCGAAGATCTCGCGCGCCAGCGGCGACCAGCGCAGCAGCGCAGCGTCCTCGTCCACGTACCAGGTGCAGACGCGCCCGACCTGATGGGCCAGGCGCAGCTCGGCGTGGCCCGTCTTCAGCTCCTCGGCCATTGCCTGCTGGCTGCGGGTGCTGCGGCGCACGGCATACAGCAGCACCAGCAACACCGCGATGTAGGCCAGTACGATGGCCACCGATGCCTGCAGGTAGGGCCACCAGGGCGCGAGCACGTCCTCGTCGGCCAGGCCGACCTGCACCGCCAGCGGGCTGCGTTCCAGCGTGCTGATGGTGATGATGCGCGGCACGCCGTCGACGACGCCCGGCATGCTGCCCAGTTCGACCACCGCCTGCTTGCCGAGCAGGTCGCGGCGCGGCAGGTCATAGCGGCGGCCCACCGTGCCATGCGGATCGGGTACGCGGGCCAGCATGTAGCCCTCGGCATCGCTGATCGAGACCAGTCCGTTCGGGCCAACATCGAGCCCGCCGACGATGCGCTGCAGTTCGCCACAGCGCAGCCGCGCCAGCAGCCAGCGTTCATCGGCCATCGGCAGCGCCAGCGGCACCACCCAGCCACCGTCGCTGGCGCGCTGCGGCGGTCCGATGTACAGCGAACTGCCCAGGCCGCGGCGCTGCGGATCGGTCCATAGCGGCAGGTTCAGGTCCCCGTTGCCGACCGTGAGGGCGCGGCCATAGCTGTCCAGCACCACGATGCTGTGCAGCTCGGCATGCCGGCGCAGCACGCCGCCGATGGAGGCATCCAGCAGCGCCGGCGCCTGCGCGGGCACACTGCGGAACACTTCAACGGCATCGGCGGCGATGCCGGACATCGCCCGCTCCAGGTTGCGCAACTCCAGCGCCAGCAGGCGCTCGCTGCCCACCGCCAGCGCACGGCTCTGGCGCTGCGCGGCCTCCAGCCGGCGGTGATGGTCGTTGGCCAGCATGGTGGCCAACCCGGCCACCAACAGAATGCCCAGCAACACCCCGCCCCAGGTAATGGCGCGCAGCGGCCGGGCCAACGCCCGTTTCAGCGCGGGCATCGGTTGGTCTTCCTTGTGCAGTCGGCTGGCTTCATGCGCGAACGAATCCTCCACGTCCCCGACCTCAACGGCCGGCGGACGCCATTCTTGACGCCTGACCCCACCCCGCATGGCCACCTCCCCGTGCCCGCGCAGGGTTCCCGGGCCCAGCATGCACCACCCCGGTGACGGCGTGAAGATCGCTTCCGCGCGTTCAGCCAGATCCCGCACAGGGCAGGTGCCACAACGGGAGGGCCAGCCGGGGCGGAGCGGATTAGACTTGGGGTTTTCCGCTGCAAGAGAAGTCCATGTCCAAGCTGCGCCGTCCCACCCTGGCACTGGCCATTGTTGCCAGCCTGACCCTGGCCGCCTGCGACCGCCCGGCCGATCCGGCCGCTGGCAACGCCAAGCCCGCCGAAGCTGCGCCCGCTGCGGCCAAGCCGATGCTGGGCAGCTTCGGCTTCGATGCCAGCGGCATGGACCGCAGCATTGCCGCCGGTGATGACTTCTTCGGCTTCGCCAACGGCACCTGGGTGAAGAACACCGAGATCCCGGCCGACCGCTCGCGCTTCGGCAGCTTCAACGTCATTGCCGAGAAGACCCTGGCCGACACCCGCGCCATTCTTGAGGGCGCCGCCGGCAACACCCAGGCCAGCGGTGACGACAAGCTGATCGGCGACTACTACGCTGCTTACATGGACGAGGCCGGCATCGAGCAGCACGGCATTGCGCCGGTACAGCCGCAGCTGAAGGCGATCGACGCGATCGCCGACAAGGCTGGCCTGGCCCGTGCCCTGGGCGGCGACGTGCGTGCCGACGTCGACCTGCTCAATGCGACCAACTTCTACACCGACCGCCTGTTCGGCCTGTGGGTGTCGGTGGACCTGCTGCAGCCGGACCGCAACGCGCCGTACCTGGTGCAGGGCGGCCTGGGCATGCCCGACCGCGACTTCTACCTGGGCGGTGGCCGCATGGCCGAGCTGCGCAAGCAGTACCAGGCCTACATCGCACAGATGCTGCAGCTGGCCGGCGTCGCCGATCCGGCGGGCAAGGCACAGCGCATTCTCGCGCTGGAAACGAAGATCGCGCAGGCGCACGCCACCCAGGAAGAAACCAATGACGTGACCAAGGGTGCCAATCCGTGGACCCAGGCCGACTTCAATGCGAAGGCGCCGGGCATGGACTGGAGCACCTTCCTCGACGCGGCCGCACTGGGCAAGCAGCAGGACTTCATCGTCTGGCAGCCCAAGGCCGTGGCCGGCCTGTCCAAGCTGGTCGCCACCGAGCCGCTGGATGCCTGGAAGGACTACCTGGCCTTCCACGCGCTGGACCGCGCCGCTGCCTACCTGCCGAAGAAGTTCGCCGATGCCCGCTTCGCCTTCCACGGCACCGCGCTGAGCGGCACGCCGCAGCAGAGCGACCGCTGGAAGCGTGCGGTGGACGACGCCAACCATGCCGTCGGCGAAGCGATCGGCAAGCGTTACGTCGAGAAGCACTTCGACGCCAGGACCAAGGAACGCGCGGACGAGATGGCGAAGAACATCATCGCCGCCTTCGCCAAGCGCATCGATGCGCTCGCGTGGATGTCGCCGCAGACCAAGGCCAGCGCCAAGGCCAAGGTGGCCGGCCTGACCGTGGGCATGGGCTACCCGGAAAAGTGGCGTGATTACACTGGCCTGGAGATCCGCCGTGATGACGCGCTGGGCAATGCGCAGCGCGCCGAACTGTTCGAGTACCAGCGCAACATCGCCAAGCTGGGCAAGGCAGTCGACCACAGCGAGTGGGCGATGCTGCCGCAGACCATCAACGCGATGAACGTGCCGCTGGAGAACCGCCTGGTGTTCCCGGCCGCGATCCTGCAGCCGCCGTTCTTCGACGGTGCCGCCGACGACGCGGTGAACTACGGTGCGATCGGCGCAGTGATCGGCCACGAGATCAGCCACGGCTTCGACAACGCCGGCGCGCTGTTCGACGAAACCGGCAAGCTGCACAACTGGTGGACCGCCGAGGACCTGAAGCAGTTCAACGCCGCCGGTGATGCGCTGGCCGCGCAGTTCAGCAGCTACGAGCCGTTCCCGGGCGTGCATGTGAACGGCAAGCTGACCCTGGGCGAGAACATCGCCGACGTGGCCGGCCTGGGCACCGCCTACGATGCCTACCAGCTGTCGCTGCAGGGCAAGCCGGGCCAGACCCTGGAAGGCTTTACCCCGGACCAGCGCTTCTTCCTCGGCTTCGCCCAGGCGTGGCGCAGCAAGAGCCGCGAACAGGCGCTGCGCAACTCGCTGCTGACCGATGTGCATGCACCGGGCCAGTTCCGCGCTCTCACCGTGCGCAACATCGACGCCTGGTACCCGGCGTTTGAAGTGAAGGAAGGCCAGAAGCTGTACCTGGCCCCGGACAAGCGGGTCAAGGTGTGGTGATGTGACCGGAACGGGCGCCACAAGGCGCCCGTTTCATTTCCCGGTAGCGGCCAACCTGGGTCGGCACATGCCGCGGCTCTGGTGGGTGCCAACCTTGGTCGGCACATGCCCCGCTCCGGTGGGTGCCAACCTTGGTTGGCACGGCGCGGATCTACCTGCGGGTGGTGGCAACCATCAGCAGAGCACTCCCCGCCAACATCGCCGCAGCCCACAGCGTGGCGTGCAGCCCGATGCCATCGAGCAGCCGTCCACCGCCCCACGCCCCGAGCGCGATGCCGGTGTTGAACACCCCCACATACAGCGCGGTGGCGATCTCCACGGCCTGCGGCGCCGCTTTCAACATCCAGCTCATCAGGCCCACCGATACACCGCCATAGGCCAGGCCCCACAGCAGCAGCACCGCGATGCCAGCGGATGGTGTGTTTCCCACCCACAGGAACAACAGCGGCGTCAGCAGCAGGCCCGATGCGATCGCCAGCACCGTGCCACGTGGATGGCGTGCTGCCAGTGGCCCAGCGATGAAGTTGCCGGCGATGCCGGCCAGGCCGTAGGCAAACAGCAGTGCACCGATCCACGACGCATCCACGCTGGAGACGGACGTCAGCAGCGGCCGCACATAGGTGAAGGCGATGAAGTGACCGGACACCAGCAGCACGGTCAGCCACAGGCCACGCCGCAGGTCGCGCTGGCCAAGCTGCTGCACGAACTGCCGCAGCCGCACCGATGTACTGACAGGCAACGCAGGCACCACCCGCAGATGCAGCAGCATCACCGCCGCACTGAACAACGCCATCGCCACGAACGCGCTGCGCCAGCCCAATGCATCCCCGATCAGCGCGCCCAGCGGCACGCCCAGCACCGAAGCGGCGGCCACGCCACCGAAGATGATCGAGGTGGCCATGCCGGTGCGGTGAGCCGGCACCAGTCGCGCGGCCAGCCCACCGGCGATGGCCCAGATGCCGCCCATGCAGAACCCCACCAGCACGCGCGCGGCCAACAGCCAGCCGATGCCCGGTGCCAGTGCCGACGCAAGGTTGGCGACCAGCAGAAGCGCGAGCAGCGCGCACAGGATGCGACGGCGATCGATGCCACCGGCTGCGATCACCACCAGCGGTGCGAACACTGCCGCCAGCAGGGCCGGCAGCGAGATCATCAGACCGGCGGTACCGGTGGACGCGCCGAGATCTTCGGCGATAGGGGTCAGCAGGCCCACCGGCAGCATTTCGGTGGTGACCACCGAGAAGGTGGCGAGGCCGACGGCGGAAACTGCCCACCACGGATGGCGGGGCACAGACGCGGCGTGCGCAGGCGAGGAAGCGCTCACGGGATGATTCCTTCAGGGGATGTGGACGCGGCGGACGGGCGCAGTGCACGTTGCGCGAGCATGGCGAACAGCAGCACGGCACCGCCTGCGAGCAGCGCAACGACAAAGCCGCTGCGCACGCCCCCTGCATCAACGCTCTGTCCGGACAGCGCCGCGCCCAGCGCCACGCCGATGTTCAATCCGGCCAGCAACCAGGTCATGCCCTCGGTCAGGCGCGATTCGGGCACGTGCTGTTCGACCAGCGACATCGCCACGATCATCGTCGGCGCGAAGAACACCCCGGCCAGCAGCACGGCAACGGCCAGTGCAGGCAGGTTGCCCACCCACAGCAACGGCAACGTGGTCAGTGCGGTGGCCGCTGCGCCGGCCAGCAACAGGCGCGGCAACGGTGCCTGCAGCTTCAGTGCACCGAACAGCAGGCCCGCTGTGCAGCTGCCCAGCGCATAGGCCGACAGCACCGCGCTGGCGGCAAGCGGCTTGCCCCGCTCTTCGGCGAACGCCACGCTGGTGATGTCGACGGTGCCGACAATCACGCCCATCGCCAGCATCAGCAACGCCAGCAAGCGGATCTCCGGCTGCCGTAGCAACGAACGCGAGGGTACGTCACCTTCGCGGTGCTGCAGCGGCGGCTCGGTGCCACGCTGCATTACCAGTGCGGCCACTCCAATCACCAGCAGCAATGCTGCCGCCAGCACGCCCGCCTGCGGCCACACCGCAACCGACAATCCCACCGACAGCGGTGGCCCGGCGATGAAGGTCACCTCGTCGAACACGGTCTCCAGCGAATACGCGGTCTGCAGCTGCGGGCGGCCGCGATGGATCGCGGTCCAGCGCGCGCGCACCATCGCCGACACGCTGGGCATGCAGCCGGCCAGCATCGCCGCAATGAACAGCGTCCAGTCCGGCGCGGCCAGCAGCGTGCACGCGAGCAGCAACAGCAGCCCCGCCGCACTGGCCGCCGTGGCCCACGGCAGCACCCTGCCCTGGCCCCGGTGGTCAACCCAGCGCGACACCTGCGGTGACAGCAGCGCGTAGGTCAGCACGAACGTGGCCGACACCGCACCAGCCAGTGCATAGCTGCCGCGCAGCTGGGACAGCAGGGTGATGATGCCGATACCGGTCATCGGCAGCGGCAGGCGTGCCAGCAACCCGGCCAGGGCGAGGCCGGCGGTGCCGGGGGCCGCGAACAGGTCGCGATAGGGCGTGGCCATCAGGATCTCCAGGGCAGCGACTTGCCTGGCGCACGGCGCGCCACGACAATACATACAGAGCGTATGAATAAGAGGCTACATTCATACGCGCTGTATGTAAATAATCATGCACTGTGTCTGTAAGGAGCTCCGGATGGTTCGTCGCACCCGCGCCGAGATGGAAGAAACCCGCGCCACCCTGCTGGCCACCGCCCGCCGGGTGTTCAGCACGCATGGCTATGCCGCCACCTCGATGGACGACCTGACCGCCCAGGCCGGGCTGACCCGTGGCGCGCTGTACCACCACTTCGGCGACAAGAAGGGCCTGCTGGCAGCGGTGGTCGCCCAGCTGGATGCCGAGACCGACCAGCGCCTGCAGGCGATCAGTGATACCGCCGACGATGCCTGGGAGGGTTTCGTGCAGCGGTGTCGTGCCTATCTTGAGATGGCGCTGGAACCGGAGATCCAGCGCATCGTGCTGCGCGATGCGCGCGCGGTGCTGGGTGGCGCCTCACCGGAATCGCAGCGCCACTGCGTGCACTCGATGCAGCACCTGATCGAACTTCTGGTTGCGCAGGGCGTGGTGGCGCCGGTGGATGCGCAGGCGCTGGCGTCGCTGATCTACGGCAGCCTGGCCGAGGCCGCGTTCTGGATCGCCGACGGCGAAGATGGCGACACGCGCCTGCGGCAGGCGACGGCGGCGCTTGAGATGCTGTTGCGTGGATTGAAGTCGGCCGGGTGAAGCGCATCCACGCGTGGCGTGGATCTACCGCGGAATCCGCTCGGGTAGATGCCAACCTTGGTTGGCGCTTCTGCGGCACCGCGCGAAATGCGTGCCAACCAAGGTTGGCACCTACCAGGTAACGGTGGGCCACTCACGCAGGACGTCCACCGGCACGCCCATGCGCGTGCAGGCGCGGCTGGCGAGGCCGTCGGGCAGCGCGTGGCGGAACAGCGGCGCCATGCCCTGCATCAACTTCGCTGAAGCTGCCGCCTGCGCACGCTGGCGACCATTGCGTTCCAGCATGCCCTCGGCCCAGTCCGGCAGCAGCGCCGCGCCTGCACCCAGGAACACTTCGCGCGACAGCCCCGGCACCGGTACCGGCAGGCGCACGCCGGACAACACCTCCAGCACTTCGCGCGAGCGCTCATCCACGCGCAGTTCCGGTTGCCGCGCGCAGAAGTACGCCGCCACTTCTGCCTCACTGCGCGGTACATCCACCGCGCCCAGTGCCTCGGCCACGCAGCGGTACTCCTCGTAGTAGCGGTCGGCGATGTGCGCCGGCACCTCGCGCCCGTAGCGTCGGAACCCCTGCAGGAAACCGAAGGCTTCGGTCACGTGCACCCAGGTCAGCAACTGCGGATCGTCGGCGGCGTAGGGCTCCCCCTGCGCGGTCTGGCCGCGGATCTGCGCATGGATGCGGCGCACCCTGGCCACCAGCGCCTCCACCTCGCCGCTGGGCGCATAGCTGGTGCCGGCAACGAAGGCCGTGGTGCGGCGCAGCCGACCCACCAGGTCCTGGCGGAAATTGGAGTGGTCATAGACCCCGGCCAGCGCGCGTGGGTGCAGGGTCTGCAGCATCAGCGCGCACAGGCCACCGGCGAGCATCGAGGGAAATTCGGCGTGCAGCCGCCAGGTGACGCTGTCCGGGCCGAACCAGCCCGGATCGCCCTGCGGATGGTCGTAGTCGATACCACTCTGGCCGCGCGGGAAGGCGTCCAGTACCCAGCGTCGGATCGGCGCCGTGACGGGGCGGGAGAGTCGCTGCAGCAAAGCCGGCATCACAGGTCCAGGAGAGGCGGAAGAACAGTCGCGTCTTGCGCGGTTGGCTCCGATTCTCGGCGATCACGCCTCCGGCGGCGAGCCTCCCCGCTCAGCGACGGTTTCATGTGCGGTCGCAGCACGTTTCACCCTGCGACATCCTGTCGCAGGCCGTGACTGCGATGCTGCATCGCATCAATTTTCACTCCCACCGGTCAAACCCTTGCGCCGCTTGGCATTGCCCCCATTGCACGGCTCGCTGGAAGTGCTAGAACTGGATCCGCCACACCGTCCAATGCTGATCGACGCACGTTCCACAAGGAGCCAGCCATGATTGCCTTGTTCAAGGGTTTGGGAATTCTGCTTCGCGACAACGAGCTCTACAGCAGCCCGTTCGACAAACAGGTGGCGCACTGGCGCAACCTCAGCGAGCAGCAGATCCGCGATGAAGTGGCTGTGCTGGCCCAGGCCAAGTGCCAGTGGCTGATCGCCTCGATCGTCGGCTGGCAGGCGGCCTCGCTGCTGATCCTGGGCCTGATCGCCAACTACCTGTGGCGCGACGACTTCCATATCACCTTCACCCGCGTGGTGATCGTGTTCGGCTCGTGGGTGTCGATCCTGTTCGTGATCTGGTTCATGGCCAACATGTTCGATCAGCAGGCCGGCTTCGAGCGCTGGATGAAGGCGTTCAACAGCCGCGCCCGCATCAGCTCCAAAGCCGACAGCGTCGAGCACGTGGCCGAGGCGCTTGACCTGGCCGAGCACTATCCGGAAGTGCTGGACTACAAGCAGGCGGTCACCGCCAAACGCGAGCTGCGCCACGAGGACATCCGCATCATGACCGAGATCGGGCGCATGAAGCAGCACTCCGAACTGGTCGGCCGCCTGAACCATGTGGGCGAGAACGAGCACCACCACGACCTGACACTGCAGCCTGCCTACTGACCCTTCAGGGAAGCGGGGGGACCCACACTGCCACCGTGATCACTCACGGTGGCAGTGTTCTATCGGGTCCTGGCTGACGCACTGGTGGAAGCCGCTGGGCAGGTCACGCATCGCCTCGGTCTTCCCCACCGCCACGGCAAACCGGCGCAATGGTGGCGTCGCACACGCGGCGTCGGTACTGCACGCTGGGTCCAGCACCAGGTAGTGGCATTGGCCACTACTGCTGGCGATGCACTGGAACCGTGCCTCGCCGTCGACCACGCTGCCCTTGCTGTAAAGCGTGTCCACGCCGTTGGCGCGGGTGCGGGTGATCGAGGTATTGCTGGATTTCTCACAGCCGGCCAACGACAACGCAGCGATGCAGGCAAACAGGAACAGGCGCATGGTGCCTCCAGGATGCGGCTACATGCCGCGGAACAGGCTCATGAAAGGTTGGCTGACCACCAGCGTCTCCGTGCGCCCACGCAGGCGCAGCACGCCGCGCCCGGTATCGTCGCGGCTGACCGCCGCCACCGCCTTCATGTTGACGATGGTCGAGCGATGGATCTGGCGGAAATGCTGCGGGTCGAGCACTTCCAGCAGTTCGCGCAGCGGCGTGCGCAACAGGCTCTCGCCGGCAGCGGTCACCACGGTGGTGTACTTGTTGTCGGCACGGAAGTAGGCCACGTCTTCCAGCATGATCAGCTGCGTCTCGCGGCCGTTGCTGGCGGTGATCCAGGCCAATGGCGGGCGCTCTGCCGCACCCTGCGATGGCCCCAGGCGCCGCAGCAGGCGCTCGAGTACGGCATCGTCCTGGCGCGTTGATGGCAGCCGCGACAGAATGCGTTCGCGGGTGGCCAGCAGGCGCTCGTCGCTGACCGGCTTCAGCAGGTAATCCATCGCGCCCTGCTCGAACGCGTCGATGGCGTACTGGTCGTAGGCGGTGACGAACACCACCTGGGTGCGCGGGCTCAGCTCGGACAGCGAACGGGCTACTTCAATGCCACTGATGCCGGGCATGCGAATATCGAGGAAGGCGATGTCCGGCTGCTTCTCGGCCAGCTGCTCCAGTGCACTGGCGCCATCCTCGCACTCGGCCACCAGCTTCAGGTCCGGCCACAACCGGCCCAGCTGCTCGACCAGCGACTGCCGCAGCAGTTCCTCGTCTTCGGCAATGAGCGCCTCAAGCGGCATGGCTGCGCTCCTTGCTCGACTGCGGCAGGGTCATGGTTGCGGCCACGCCGCTGGGGAAGTTGGCGACGATCGCCACGCCGGCCTGCTCACCGCAGGTCAGGCGCAGGCGCTCGCGCAGGTTCTTCAGGCCGATGCCGGTACCGCTGGTGCCCTGGCCGAAGCCGAGGCCATCATCGGCCACCGTCACCGTCACATGGTCATCGAAGCCACGCGCCAGGATCCAGATCGTGCCACCGCCGGGCTTGGGTTCCAGGCCATGCTTGATCGCGTTCTCCACCAGCGTCTGCAGCGCCATCGCCGGCAGTTGCACGCCGTGCAGCTCGTTCGGCACCTGCACCTCCACCCCCAGCCGTGCGCCCATGCGGATACGCAGGATCTCCAGGTAGGCACGGGTGCGCTCCAGCTCCACGCCCAGCGTGGACAGCGATTCGTCCACCTGTGGCAACGAGCTGCGCAGGTACTGGATCAGGTGGCCCAGCATCTGGTCGGCACGTGCCGGGTCGGTGCGGGTCAGCACCTGCGCGTTGGCCAGCGTGTTGTAGAGGAAGTGCGGTTCCACCTGCGCATGCAGCAGATTCAACCGGGCCACCGACAGTTCCTTTTCCACCTGGGTCTGCTCGGCCGCGGCCTGCTCGTCGCGACGCTGGTCGGCAACACGGCGGCTGATCGCGCGGGTGACCGCTTCGGCGTTCTCGAAGTTGCTGCCCTCATCCAGCGCCAGCAGGTCGGCCCACCAGCCGGCATCCGGTTCAAACAGCAGGGTGACGGTACTGGTGCCCTGCCCCGGCGTGACCGTCGCCAGCACGCTGTTGCGCTTGATCGCCAGCCGAGCCGGCAGATTCCAGCGCGACGGCTGGCGGCCGTTCCAGGCATCCACGCGGCGCACGTAGGCCCGTACCTGCAGGCTGCCGGCCGAACTTTCCACGTCTTCAACGCGCGGCAGTTCGGCGATGGCCGCTTCCACCACCGAGAATGCCTGGCCGGCGTCCATCGGCAGTTCCACCTGGCGGCGCTGGCGGCCGGAGAGCGTGGTCGAATCCAGCCGGCCGGCGACCAGCCAGACGCGGCGTACATGGGTAATCGCGCTGCCCAGCGCGGAAATCATCAGGAACATCGCCAGCAGGCCGAAGATCCAGCCCGGACCATCGTTCATGCCGCTGAAGATGCCGCTCCAGACCATGCCGGCGACAAACAGCGCCGCAGCCCAGGCCAGCAGGTGACGAAGCAGGAGAGAGAGGCTGGCAAACACGGCGGCGCCTTGGAGGAAGGGGGTGAGCCGAGCATAGGGCGGCCCGCCGGGCAAACAAGCGGGCTGCGACGAAGGGCCCGAAAGCGGGGATGGAAGCCGTTACGGAAACGCCGGGCATGGCCCGGCGTTTCCGGGCGGGGGCAATGCCGGCCAGCGGCCGGCACTACCGAACGCCGTTATTTGCGCTGGTCGGCGCTGGCGTCACGCACGGCGCGGAACGACTCGTCCCTGCTCCAGTTCGGCCAGCTGCGCGAATTGGCCAGCTGGTTGCCCAGCGTGTACAGCACTTCCAGGTCGCGGGCGGCACCGGCGAACACCCAGTCCGGTTGCCATTCGTCGCCCTGCTGGTGGTAACGCTTGGCGGTGTAGTCCTCGGAGGCCTTCTTGCCCGCGGCCACGCCGCCATCCACCCAGTCCTGGCCGGCCGACCAGGACAGCGCCGGCACGCCACGCTTGGCGAACGGGAAGTGATCGGAGCGGAAGAACAGGCCGGCTTCCGGCTTCGGGTCCGGCGTGTAGCGGATGTCCCAGCCCTTGGCCACGTCCTTCAGCTGGTCCAGCAGCTCGAAGCGCGCGGCGCCGTAGATGCCGAAATCACGCGACGGCCCGAACGGTGCCATGCCATCCATGTTGATCACCGCCACGGTCTTTTCCAGCGGGTACAGCGGATGGGTGGCGTAGTACTCCGAACCCAGCAGGCCCTTTTCCTCGGCGGTGACCGCCAGGAACAGCACCGAGCGCTCGGGGCGCTTGGCCTTGGCGAAGCCGCGCGCCAGTTCGATCAGCGATGCGGTGCCACTGGCGTTGTCCAGTGCGCCATTGAAGATCCGGTCGCCACGCGCGTCCGGCTCGCCCACGCCGATGTGGTCCCAGTGCGCGCTGTAGACGATGGTCTCGTCCGGGTGGCGGCTGCCTTCCAGGCGCGCGGCCACGTTGTGCGAGGTGATCACTTCGGTCTTCACCGCGTACTTCGCGTCCAGGCTGGCGCCGGTCAGCGGCACCGGGGTGAAGTCGCGCTGCTGCGCCTTCTTCTTCAGCGCTTCGAAGTCCTGCCCGGCCGAGCGGAACAGCTCCACGGCCAGGTCGCGCTGGATCCAGCCTTCCAGCAGCGGGTGGCTGTCGGCCGGGTTGTCACGCACCACGTCGAACATGGTGTTGGTGTTGGAGCCGGCCACGGTGGCCCAGCCGTACGACGCCGGTGCGGTCTCGTGCACGATCAGCACGCCCAGCGCGCCCTGGCGGGCACCTTCTTCGTACTTGTAGGTCCAACGGCCGTAGTAGGTCATGCCCTTGCCGTCGAAGTCGCCCTGGCCGGTCTCGAAGTCCGGATCGTTGATCAGCACGACGGCGATCTTGCCCTTCAGGTCCACACCCTTGAAGTCGTCCCAGTTGCGCTCCGGGGCCTTCACGCCGTAGCCGAGGAACACCAGCGGCGCCTTGCTGATATCGACGTTGCTGGCGCCGTTCATGGCGGCGCGCACGGCGATCTGCTTGCCCTGCTCCAGCGGCAGGGTCTTGCCGCCCTGGTGCAGCGCCAGCTGCGGTGCGCCGACGATGTCGCCCTTGCGCAGCGGCACGGCCTGGGTCCACAGGCGCTTGCCATCCTTGAGGTCACCGCCCGGCTGCAGGCCGGCATCGGCGAACTGCTTGCTGAGGAAGGCGATGGTCTTCTCTTCGCCGGCGGTGGCCGGGGAGCGGCCTTCGTAGGCGTCGGAGGCCAGTTCCTTGACGTCGGCGGAGATCCGCGCGCCGTCGAATTTCGGGGTGGCGGCCATCAGTGCGCTCGACACTGACAGGGCCAGCACGCCCAGTGCTACTCGCTTCATTGCTCTCTCCAGCAGGGAAATCTCTCTGGAGTGTAATGGGATTCGGCAGGGCTGCGCCCTGCACCTGCCGATGCCAGGGCAGCAGCAACAGCTGGAGCAACAGCAACAGCAGAAGCAGGCATTCGGTGGGATGGCGGGGTGGGTCCGGTTGCGGGGGACGCCGTAAACCCCGCTCCGCGGTCCGGCCCAGCCGCTGGCGGCTGTGCGTTCGGGCGCTTGCGAAGCAATGCTTCGCAAGCAAAGCGCCCTCACCCCTGGGGGCTTGGCCGCGGCATCCATGCCGCGGACACCCCCGCAACCGGACCCACCCCGCCTTCGACACATTTCTGCTGCTGTTGGTAGGCGTCAACCTTGGTCGACACGCCGCTGTTGGTAGGTGTCGACCTTGGTCGACACGGACGGAAACAAGAAGGGGTCAGAGTCCTTTCCCTGCGGGAAAGGGCTCTGACCCCATCTGTGTGCTGCTTGAGCCTGTTACCAGTTCGGGTCTTCGGCCGGGGCCGCCGCGGCCTTGGGCTTCGGCTTGGCGGCCGGGCGTGCGGCAGCTGCGGGAGCGGCCGAGGCGGTCGCGCCTGCGGCGGCAGCCGGCTTGCTGCCCAGTTTCTGGCGCAGTTCGATCTGGCCCGGACGGAAGCCGCCGCGCATCGCGTCTACGCCGTCTTCGATGGTGCCGTAGGACGTCTGTGCAGCCACGCGATCGATGCGGATGGTGCAGCACGGGTGTTCGCTGCGGCCCAGCGAGCGGCCGGTCTGCGGGTCCTTCAGTTCTTCGCCAAGGCGCACGGCCTGCCAGCGCTGGCCAGCCTGCAGCGTTTCGCCGCCCTGGCTCAGCACCACCTGGTCGCCGTCCACCGAGACCACCGACACCGGGAACAGGGTGGTGACGATGGTGGTGCCGATCTGGCCGGACAGCGACTCCATCATCGCCGCGGCCATGTTGCGACCGTTGACCACGCGCGGCAGGGTGCTGGGGCCGGTCGAGGCCAGCTGGTGGTCGAAGCTGTCGGACATCACCACCTGGCCGGTGGTGGCGTTGATCAGGCGCAGGGTGATGCGCCCGCCACCGGAGTACGAGGTCACCTGGCGGTCGGACATGCGCAGGTTGCGCACGCTGCGCGGGTACTCGAAACGTTCGATGGTCGGGATCAGGATCAGGTCGGTCGCCAGCTGCTGGCCCACGCGTGCGGTGTCCTGCAGGCGCACGTTGCCGCTGTTGATGTGGTCGATCTCGGCCTGCAGCTCGTCACCAAACTCGCGGTCCAGCACGATGAAGCGCTGGGTCTGGGTCAGCGTGTCGGACAGGCGTGCGCGGATCGCGTCGGCCACTTCGTCCGCGTCCACGCGGCCGTCGCCCACGGCGTAGCTGCCGGCCTTGGTGCGCGGCAGTGCAACCACGATCTTCGGCTTGCCCTGCTCGTCCGGTGCACGGTACTGGGCGATCTGTGCGCGCACGCGCACCTTCCAGTAGCTGCGCATGCTGCGATGGGTCACATCGGAATCGTAGGAGCTGGCGCCACGCTTGGCATCAACACTCACCTTCTCGTCGTAGCTTTGCTTGACACTGGCCGAGGCCGAACCGCCCTTGGCCGAGGCTTCGCCGGACGCACTGGCCGACGCCGAGCCCTTGAAGCTCCAGCCTTCGTCGCTGGCGCGCACGCGGGCGATGGTTTCCTCGTCCAGCTGCCGCACTTCTTCCTGCGACAGGATTTCATAGCCCAGCACCGCGCCCTGCGAGCCGGCGATCATCTGCTGGGTGAACGCGTCGGCGCGGATATCGCCGACGTGTTCGTCATCCACATCCACATGCAGGCCTGCACGCAGGCTCTGCATCTGGCTGGCCACGCGTACGCCGTTGACCTGCGCCACCGCCGACTGCAATGCCGCCAGCACCGCCAGTTCCGGGGTGCTGCCGATGCCGTCGGCTTCGCGCGCGACCTGGGTGGTGCCGCCGAAATCCGGCGTGCCACGCAGGGGCGCTGCTTCCACGGGCGCATTGCTGGCCAGTGCACTGGTTGCCTTGTCCTTGGCGGGCGCGGCGGCCGGGGTGTCCTGCTTGCCACAGGCTGCAAGCAGCGTGGCAGCCAGGCCCAGGCCGATCAAACGGTAGGTCATACGCATGGAGATTCGCCTCGGATCAGAGCTTGTCGAGCATCGAATCGGCGTTGGACGGCACCTTCACCTTGCTCTTCTTGGCGAAGGTCACGGCCGACTTGGTCGAGCCGTACAGGCCCTGGATGAAGCCCGGCGATTCCTTGGCCACCCATGCACCTGCCGCCAGCTTGCGGCCGACGGTGGCCAGCTGGGTCGCGCCCAGGTTCTTCATGCCGGCGGTGAAGTTGCTGGCTTCGCCGCCCAGCTTCTGTGCTTCGGCCGCCGAGGACAGCAGCGAGACCAGGCCTTCGGCGTAGTGCTGCTTGGATTCAGCGTTCAGTTCCGGCTGTGCGGCCTGGCGCTCGTTGATCGCCGCCTGCGCCGCTTCGCTGACCGACACCGACTTCTTCATCGCATCGACGCTGACCGAACCCGACGACAGCGCCTGGCGCTCGGCTTCCAGCAGCTGCACCTGCTCGGCCAGGCCGAAGGCACGGGCGAACGAGGTCTGGGCCTGCAGCGAGTGCGACTGCGAGGTAACGAAACGACGCACCAGCGCTTCCTGCGCGGCTTCGTCCGGAGCGGCGGCGCTGGAGGCGCTGCTGCTGGAGGTGCCGGTGGCGGCACCGGCCAGGTCCTTCAGCTTGCCCAGACCAGCATGGGCGGGCATCGACAGGGTGGCGGCAGCGATGGCCACGACAAGAGCGGTAGTGCGGATCATGGGATTTCCTTTATGAGAGAGACGGCCGCAGCGCGGCACGCGAGATCGGGGATGGCAGCGAGTCAGTGCCGAGCAAGCTCGGCACCCACCAGAGCCGGTAGTGCCGGGCCATGCCCGGCGAGCGCAGCGGTAACGTCAGCGGACCGCCTTGACGTTCAGTTCGTTGATCATCTGCTGGGCAGCCTTTTCAGCCGCCAGCTGCAGCGCATTGGTACGGGCGACGGTTTCGTTCGGACCGGTACCGGAGAACTGCACCGGGCCCACCGACGACACGGTGCGCGGGAAACGACCGGTCACGTCCAGCACCTTGCCGGTAACGGTGACGAACACGCGGGTGTTGCCGCTGGCCGGATCGCGGTCGCGCATGCCGACGTCGAGGGTGCCGACGGCGATGTACGGAATGTTGGCCGCACGGATGCCGTTGGCGGTGTCACGCAGGGTGGCGGCAGACAGGTCGTTGCCGGTGCTGAAATCCTTGCGGATGCGCTCGATGCTGAGCAGGCCGCGCGACTCGCCTTCCACGTATTCGGCTTCGACCACTTCGTAGCCGGCGGCGCTGAAGGCACCGGTCATCGCGGTGTTCACTTCGGCCGCGTTGGCCACCTTCCAGCTGATGTTGTCGCTGCGCTGGGTGGTGCTGCCACCGCTGGTGACCGACATCGAACCGTTCTGGTTGATGCTGCCGTTGGTGCTGACCGAGTTGCCACGGAAGCTGTCGCCTTCACGGGTGTTCTCGCTGTAGCTGCTGCTGGCGTCGACGCGGCGGTATTCCTTGTCCTGGAACGACTGCACGGTGTCCTGCGAGCGCGCCATGAACAGGAAGGTCAGCAGCGAACGCTGGGCGGCGGTGGCACCGGCCACGGCCGAACCTGCATCCAGCTTGGTCTGCAGCAGGGTGGTGTTGATCTCGGCGCGGACGGTGACGGTGTAGGTCTTGGCCTTCTTGTCTTCGGTGTCCGACAGCTGCACGGCACTGAGCACGTAGCGGTCGATCTCGCCGATGAACTCGGCGCGGCGCGCTTCGAACAGGCGCAGCTTGGCCGCACCGGTTTCGGCAATGTACGCCTCCAGTGCATTGACCTTGGCCTTGTTCAGGGCCTGGGCACGGGTGTCGGCACTCAGGCGCAGGCCGTAGCTGGCCGAACCAGTACCGCGCGAACTGGCGGTCTGCGCAGCGACCGGCGAGGCCACCACCAGGGCGATGAGGATGAGCAGGATGGTACGCATCAACGACATGACTTGATCAACTCCTGGAGGGCTTGGGTCTGCTGCTGCAACGGGCGGCCGCCCGGCTTCTGTTCGTCCAGCCAGCCGCGCGAATCGGCGCGCTTGGCGGCGGCGCCGGCGAAGGCATCGAGGCCCGCCAGCAGGGTTTCGTAGCTGGCCGACCACTGGTCGACCTGCCACTGCGTGACCGGCACCACCTTGGTGGCCCCCTTGCGCAGCGGCTGTTCGAAATAGACCTTGCCGGAGAACGGCTCGGTCACCTTGGCGGTGAAGAACGCGCCGAACAGCATCGTCTTCATCGCCGGGGTTTCTTCGATCACGCCGTTCTTCAACGCATCCACCTGCAGGTTGATGACGTAGTCCGGCTCGGGAATCTTCAGCTGGTAGACCTTGCCGTCGGCAAAGCGCGCCGCCATCGCACCACCGATCGCCTGGCCCGAGGCCGGCGGCAGCAGGCCGACGCCGGTATTGGACGACAGCGTCTTGGACAGTTCGTGGGCCAGCGTGGCGCGCAGCGGGGCGTTCCACTTCGGGTCGGGCAGCTTGGCGCGGACCGCGTCGGACAGGGTTACGCCACCGACCTGCAGGCGACGCACGGCGGCATCGGGCAGCTTGGCCTGGGCGAGGCTGGCGGCCAGCACCTGCGACAGGCTGGTATCGGCACTGCCGTACAGGAGATCGGCAACGATCGCGTCGATATCGTCGTTGTCCGGCCGGTAATCCTGCACGTCGATGCGCTGCAGGGTCAGCGGATAGGACGCGATCACCTGGCGCTCGCGGAAGTCGAAGAACAGCGCCTGCAGCGCCACTTCCACCAGCACCTTGTACTGGTCACCGATCGGCTCGACCGAGACCAGTTCGCGGTCCAGTGCCGCGGCCAGCACGGTCGCGCTGGTGGTGCCGTCGAGCATCGCCACCGGCTGGTCGATCAGTTCCAGGTGGGCCGGGGCGCGGCGCTTGAGCGACTGCGCCAGGGTCTGGTTGAGCGGGATCAAGCCACGCTTTTCCAGCACGGCATGCGCATGCGGGGTGGTCGCCTGCACGGCGGCGGCGTCAGCGGTATAGGCAAAACCCGCCCAATAGGCCTGCTGTGATTTGTCCGCAGCCTGCACGGCCATCGGCCATACGGCCAGGCACAGGGCACAGGCAAGCAGGCGCGCAAAAGCGCGCGATGCGCTCTTCGTCCTTGAATACATCCAACCGCTCCTCGGTCAATACGCATGGAAAGTGGACGCTGACGCGTCCGCTGGGCGCGAAACATAACGGCTCGCGGGGCTGCCGACAAGTGCTGCCTTCGTCGGGGTCACTCCGCGGGAGGCAGACCAGCCCGTTGCCGCAGCAGGCCGCGCTCTGCCTGGTTCTGGCTGAGTCTGGCGGCTTCCGCAAAAGCGTGACGTGCGTCCAAGTCGCGTCCCAACGCCTGTAGTAGTTCCCCGTGCACCACCTGCAGCGGCGCGTACTCGCGCAGCCGCGCGTCCACCAGCAACGGCTGCAGCTGCGCCCAGGCCGCGAAGGCACCGTCGCTGCGCAGTATCGCCACCACGCGGTTCAATGCGACAACTGGCGAGGGCTGCACCTGCAACAGCTGCGTATAGAGCGTTGCGATGCGCGGCCAGTCGGTATCTTCGGGACGCCGCGCCGCCGCATGGCACGCTGCGATGCGCGCCTGCAGCACATAGGGATCGTCGCCGCCACCGGCGGCCAGCGCGCGCGCCAGCACCTGCTGCCCGCGTTCAATCTGCAGCCAGTCCCAGCGCGCGCGGTTCTGTTGGTCCAGCAGCACCGGCACGCCCTGCGCATCGGTCCGTGCTGCGGCACGCGAGGCCTGCAGCTCCATCAGCGCCAGCAGGCCCAGCACCGGCGGCACCGGCAGCCGGTGCGCCAGAATGCGCGCGAGTCGCAGTGCCTCGTCGCACAGCGCCGGACGCATCCAGTCGTCACCGGCACTGGCCGCATAGCCTTCGTTGAAGACCAGGTAGATCGCCTCCAGCACTGAAGCCAGCCGCTCGGGCATCGCCTCCGCGCGCGGCACTTCATAGGGCACCTGCTTCTGCGCCAGGGTGCGTTTGGCGCGCACGATGCGTTGGGCGATGGTCGGCTCGGGCTGCAGGAAGGCGCGGGCGATCTCGGTCGTGGTCAGGCCACCGAGCAGGCGCAGGGTCAGTGCCACCCGCGCATCGGCCGGCAACACCGGGTGGCAGGCCACGAACATCAGGCGCAGCAGGTCGTCCCCCAGGTCATCTTCCAGCGCCTGGCTGTCATCCGGCGCTGGCAGGGGTGCCGGATGCAGTTCCTCACCCCATTGCGCATGCTGCTGCGCCACGCGCTGGTGCTGGCGCAGCACATCGATGGCACGGTTGCGCGCAGTGGTCATCAGCCAGGCTCCGGGATTGTCCGGGATGCCCTGCTCCGGCCAGCGCTCCAGCGCGGCCAGCCAGGTGTCCTGGGCCAGCTCCTCGGCGCGGCCGACATCGCCCCCGAGCAGCCGCGCCAGGCGCGCGATCAACACCGGCGACTCCATCCGCCAGAGGGTTTCCAGACGCTGCGTCAGTGCGGGATCGAGCATGCGCCGATCACAGCACGCACGCCCGGCCCGCACAAGCGCCATGGCTCACGCTTCGACGATGGGCTTGAAGCCGCCCCAGAACATGCGCTTGGTATCGAACGGCATGTCCTTCGGGCCCAGCGACGCCAGCCGCGGGTCGGCCATCACCCTGGCGTTGATGCGGTCGCGTGCCGCACGCGAGCGGAACACCACGAAGGCGACGATCACCGTTTCACCGGGCCTGGCTTTCACTGCGCGCGGGAATGACGTGCTTTTGCCCGGTTCCACGTCGTCGGCCACGCACTCCATGTACTGCAGCGCGCCATGGTCCTTCCACACCGCGCCGGCCTTGCGGGCAAGGCGGCGGTAGGCCGCCACCTTGTCCTGCGGGCACGGCAGCACGTAAGCATCCACGTAAGCCATGAGGGTTCTCCCTTGCGGCGGCCGTCAGCCCGGTTCGCCGTCCATGTGTGCGATTTCCCAGAGATGGCCATCCAGGTCCTGGAAGCCACGCTGGTACATGAAGCCCAGGTCGCGCGCCGGCTGCGGCTCGCTGGCGCCGGCGGCCAGTGCCTTGTCCACCAGCACATCAACGGCCTCGCGACTGGGCGCCGAGAGCGCATTGATCACTTCCGTGTGGGTGTGCGCATCGGCAATCGGCTTGTTGGTGAACTGCTGGAAAAAAGGTTGGGTCAGCAGCATCACGTAGATGCTCTCGCTGATGACCATGCCAGCCGCATCGTCATTGGTATAGGTTGGATTGAAGCTGTAGCCCAGCGCGGTGAAGAACGCCTTGGACTTCTCCAGATCCTGCACGGGCAGGTTGACGAAGATCATCTGCGGTTGTGGTGCACTCATTGGTAACGCTCCTTGTGGATGAAGAGGAAAGAGGGAGGGATCAGGGCTGCTTCATGCAATTGACCATCCACGGCTTGCCGTAGCGATCAATCAGCATGCCCCAGCGGTGCGCCCAGAACGTTTCGGCGATCGGCATCTGCACCTGGCCACCTTCGGCCAGCGCCGCGAACACGCGTTCGGCTTCTTCGATGCTGTCGACGTCGACATTGATGGTGGTCGAGCCGCCCTCGCCACCGCCGGGACCGTCGGCCGCCATCACGATGGCGCTGCCGATTTCCAGCTGGCTGTGCGCAACGTGGTCGAGGGTTTCCGGCGGCATCTCGTTGCAGCCTGGCGAGCCATCGGAGGGCGGCATGTCGCGGTATTTCATTTCCGACGTGACCTGGCCACCGAGTGCCTTGGCGTAGAACGCCATCGCCTCATGGGCCTGGCCGCTGAAGCCGAGGAAGGGAATCAGTTTCATGGCAATACTCCGTTGTGCGGTTCAGGGCAGTAGTGCCGGGTCCTGCCCGGCAGGGAGATGAATCGGGTCAACCTTCCAGCTGTGCACGCAGACGCTGTTCCTGCTGCTGTAAGTCGGGGGTGAAGGCTTCACCGAAGTCTTCGGCGGTGATCAGCGGGCGCAGTTCCAGCGTGCCGCCACTGCCGAACGGCGCGCGGCTGGCCCACTCGACAGCTTCCTCCAGCGACCGCACGTCCCACAGCCAGAAACCGGCGATCTGTTCGCTGGCGGGACCGAACGGACCGGCCTCGACCCTGGGTGCGCCACTGCCGAAGTGAATGCGGCGACCGCGCTGGGTGGCGTGCAGGCCTTCACCGGCGAGCATGATGCCGGCGGCCACCAGTTGTTCGTTGAAGGCGCCCATTTCGGACAGTTCCTGTTCGCTGGGCATGCGGCCGGCTTCGGAGTCGGCGTTGGCCTTCACGATCACCATCACTTTCATTGCAGTCTCCCGTGGGGACGCGTGGTGCGTGCCCTTCACTGGGTACAACGAACCAGGGGGCCGGGAATCGACACGTCTGTTGGAAATTTTTTCTTCCGTGGAAGGCGCGCCTTCGGCGGGAGTCGGCGAACGGCGGAGCCCCTCCGTGGTGGGGTTGGGTTGATCGCTGAAAGCTGGGTTCCCGTAGGTGGGCCGGGCGGGTGGGGGTGGCGGGGACGCCGTGAACC
>NZ_JAOCEW010000048.1:0-29788 GCF_029841665.1 Stenotrophomonas sp. GD03819 | reverse complement strand
TCGGCACCCAGATGGCGACGCCGGCGGCGCGCTTCTGCGTCGTCGGAATACCGATGCCGACGCCGCCACCGACGTGCGAACCGAACGTGCCGGCGCCCACCGACATGCCCACCGGCGAGCCACTGCTGCCCACACCCATCAGCACCACGCCATTGGCGCCGAGCGCGGCGGCCTCGCGCTTCAGGCGGGCCACGGCGGCATCGGTCTGGCCCTGGGTGCCGAAGCCGACGGCGGACGCCGATTCCAGCTGGGCGATTTCCTGGGAACCGGCCGGTGGCGTCGAGTAGATCTGCACCAGCGCCGGATCGATCGGTGCGCGGGCGCGGCCCAGCATCACCTTGGAGGTGCTGGCACAGCCAGCGGCGACCAGCAGGATGGCCGCCAACGCGGCCCAACGGATGTTCATGGCACGACCCCTGTAGGACTGGTTGCGATCATCGGCGGGCCACTCTGAATCGGCGCCAACACCCGGGCCAGGGCACGCTCGGCAGCACGCTAGCACGGTGCGGGTGACAGCCCCGCCAATGGCAGTAGGCGGCGGCAGCGGGAACGTCTATGGTTGGGGCAGGAACCAACTGCGGGAGAGCGGCATGGGTGTGATCAGTCTGTTGTGGGGCGTACTGGCGCTGTTGTGGATGATCCTGGCGCTGATTCCACTGCTCGGCTGGGGCAACTGGTTCCTGATCCCGTTCGCTGCGGTGGGCGCGGTCATCGCCGCGCTGGGCATTCTGTTCACCCACCCGAGCAAGCGTGGCCGGGCCTGGGCCGGCCTGGTCCTGAACGGCATCGTGGTGGTGGTGGGCATCCTCCGCCTCGGCCTGGGTGGCGGCGTGATCTGAGCCCGCGCCCGGGTGCGACAGGGCGTCGCAGGCGCACGGTCCATGGCCGGGCAGGGGCGTACAATGAATGGCTGCGCGAGCCCCACGCGTGCCTGTGAATCCGCGCCCGGCGCGGCTGCCCCATGATCATCCGACCCCGTCCCCACGGCTGGCAACTGCTGTACATCCTGCGCGGTTCGATCGTCAAAGCGATCGCGCCCAAGGTGCTGGCCATCCTGATCCTGTCCATCGCCGTGGCCGCGGTGGTCGAGCTGGCGCCGCCCACCGGCATCGAACGCGTGTCGGTCACGCCGTTCACCCTGCTTGGCCTGGTGCTGTCGATCTTCCTCAGCTTCCGCAACAGCGCCTGCTACGAGCGCTGGTGGGAAGGCCGCAAGCTGTGGGGCCAGCTGGTCTACGAATCGCGCTCGCTGGCCCGCCAGGTGAACCTGCTGCTGGCCGATGACACCGGCCGTCGCCGCCGCATCGCCTATCTCACCACCGCCTTCGCCCATGCATTGGCCGGTCGCCTGCGCGGGCGCATCGTGGCGCTGATGGCCCTGCCGTGGCTGGACAAGCGCCAGCGCGAACAACTCGGGCAGCGTGAGAACGTGCCCGACGCGCTGCTGTCGATGATCGCGGCCGAGTTGGCCCAAGCCCTGCGCGCCGGTGACCTCGACCCGATCCTCTACACCCAGCTGGAAGAGCGCCTGCACGCGATGTCGTCGATCCAGGCCGGCTGCGAGCGCATCCTCACCACCCCGCTGCCGTTCGCCTACACCCTGCTGCTGCACCGCTGCGCGTGGATGTTCTGCGTGCTGCTGCCGTTCGGCCTGGCCAGTTCGCTGGGCTGGGGCACGCCGGTGCTGTCGGCGGTGCTGGCCTATGCCTTCTTCGGCCTGGACCAGCTGGGCGAAGAAATGGAAGACCCGTTCGGCCTGGAGCCGAACGACCTGCCGCTGGACGCGCTGGTGCGCACGATCGAGATCGACCAGCTCGACGCGCTCGGCGAACGCCCATTGCCCGAACCCCTGCTGCCGCAGGGCTACCTGTTGCAATAGCCACTCCTCGGAGCCTGCCATGTCCCACCCGCTTTACCGCCCGCGCCGCATGCGCCATGACGAGTTCTCGCGCCGCCTGATGCGCGAGAACACGCTGACCACCGACGACCTGATCTACCCGGTGTTCGTGCACGAACTGGCCGGCCGCACCGCGGTGCCGTCGATGCCGGGCGTGGAGCGGCTGTCGATCGAAGAGCTGCTGAAGGTGGCCGAAGAAGCGCTGGAGCTGGGCATTCCGGTGATCGACCTGTTCCCGGTGATCGACCCGTCGCTGAAGTCGCTGGATGCGTCGGCGGCGTGGGCCGAGGACGGTCTGGCGCAGCGTGCGATCCGCGCGCTGAAGTCGCGCTTCCCGGAGCTGGGGGTGATGACCGACGTGGCGCTGGACCCATACACCACCCACGGCCAGGACGGCATCATCGATGACAAGGGCTATGTGCTGAACGACATCACGGTTGAAGCGCTGGTCAAGCAGTCGGTGTCGCACGCCGAGGCCGGTGTGGACATCGTCTCGCCGTCGGACATGATGGACGGCCGCATCGGCGCGATCCGCCGTGCGCTGGATGCCGGCAACCACATCAACGTGCGCATCATGGCGTACTCGGCCAAGTACGCCTCGGCGTTCTACGGTCCGTTCCGTGATGCAGTGGGCAGCGCGGCCAGCCTCGGCAAGGCCGACAAGAAGACCTACCAGATGGACCCGGCCAACGGCGACGAGGCCCTGCGCGAGATCGCGCTGGACCTGGAAGAGGGCGCCGACATGGTGATGGTCAAGCCGGGCATGCCGTACCTGGACCTGGTGCGCCGGGTGAAGGAGACGTTCGGCGTGCCGACCTTCGCCTATCAGGTGAGTGGCGAGTACGCGATGATGAAGGCCGCCTTCGCCAACGGCTGGCTGGACGAGCGCGCCTGCGTGCTGGAGTCGCTGCTGGGCTTCAAGCGGGCCGGTGCCGACGGCGTGCTGACCTATTTCGCGCCGCAGGTGGCGCGATGGCTGCGCGAGCGCTGACAATAGCGCCACGATAGACGGAGGACTGTGCGATGGGACCCGAACTGGGATGGATGCAATGGTTGATCTGGGGCATCGGTACGCTGGTGTTCGGCGCCATCATCGTCGGTGTCTTCATCGCCGCATGGCGCGCGGGCAAGCGCCCGCCGGAGCAGCTCTCCGCCGCCCGCCACGTGGCCCGTGAGCAGGCCCTGCCGGAGAGCGTGCAGGCCGAGCTGGCCGCGCTGAACCAGCGCAAGGACAACGGCCAGTTGAGCGAAGTCGAGTACGAGCAGCAGCGCGCGAAGGTGTTGTCGCGCTGACGGGTGGGTGCCAACCTTGGTTGGCACTTTCCCGCATGCCAACCAAGGTTGGCATCTACCGGGCGGCAGGCACGCACCCCGCAACCGCCGCCACCTTCGGCACCGCCAACCGGTACACATCCACGCCACCGGCACGTGGCGCCTTCGCCGCACTGCTGGCAACCATCATCTCGCCCGGCTTGGCGTTGTCGATCACCGGCGCGCCGGTCCAGCCGCCGGCCTGGTTGAATGACAGCCCCAATGGCTGCAGCGCCGCGCCGGTCCACGCACAGCCGCTGCTCCACACCTGCGCGGTCGCGCCGCCGCCGCGGCTGAACACCACCGCGCCGTCGTTGCCCAGCCAGTCGCCGTCGGTCTCGTCGTCGGCGCTGTTCAACGCGGCCAATGCGCTGGCTGGGCCACGCACGCCCTGCGCGTCCAGTGACGCCACGAACAGGTCCCAGCCCGCGCCGCGACCCTGCTCGCGGGCAAACAACAGCCGCTTGCCGTCCGCGCTCAGGGCCGGCCCGCGCTCTTCCCGGCGCCCACCATCGCCCGCCAAGGGCTGCGCCTTCCCGAGCTGGCCGTCGGCTTCCACCGTGGCCCGGTACAGCGCCAGCGCGCCCTCGCGGCCGGCCGCGAACAGCAGCCAGCGGCCATCACGGCTGAAGTAGGGATCGCGGGCCTCGCCGGCCACGCCCACCGGCAGCGCCTGCGCCTGCTGCCAGCGGCCCTCGACCACGCGTGCCTGCCACAGGCCCCAGCCCGCCTCGCCGCGGCGTGCGAACACGATGCGCTGGCCATCGGCGCTGATCGTGGCGCGGCCCTCGTCGGCACGGGTGGAGACCACGCCCATGCCTTCGATGCCGTACTCGTTCAACGCCATCGCCACGGGGGCAGAGAGTAGACTGGCGGCAAGCACCAGCAGGGGCGGGGTGATGCGCATCATCCGGGTCCGTGCACGAAAGAGCATCAGTCTAGCCAGCTTGAGGATTCCATGACCGACCGTTACGCCGTCTTCGGACACCCCGTTGCCCACTCGAAGTCGCCGCAGATCCACGCGACGTTCGGTCGCCAGGAAGGCATCGCGGTGGATTACCGCGCGATCGACCTGGCGCCGGATGCGTTCCTGGCCGGCCTGGAAGCCTTCGCCGCCGAAGGCGGTGTCGGCGCCAACGTCACCTCGCCGCACAAGGAGGCTGCGTTCTCGGTGTGCTCCACCCTGACCGCACGTGCGCGCCGCGCCGGCTCGGTGAACACGCTGCTGCGCAAGGGCGACCGCTGGCATGGCGACACCACCGATGGCATCGGCCTGGTGCGTGACCTGACCGACCGTCATGGCCTGGACCTGCGTGGCCGCCGCATGCTGCTGATCGGTGCCGGTGGCTCCGCGCGCAGCGTCGCCCCGGCCTTCCTCGATGCCGGCATCACCGAGCTGGTGGTGGTCAACCGCACGCCGGAACGCGCCGATGAACTGATCGACGCGATGGGCGAACCGGGCCGCGCGATCAGCCGCTACTGGGAAGACCTGCGTGATCTGGGCGACTTCGAACTGATCGTCAATGCCACCTCGGCCGGCCGCGACCGCGACGTCGAGTTCAAGCTGCCGCTGTCGCTGGTCAATTCGATGACCACCGCCGTCGACCTGAACTACGGCGAGGCCGCCATCGCCTTCCTGGCCTGGGCGCGTGCGGCGAACTGCCGCAATACCGTGGATGGCCTGGGCATGCTGGTCGAACAGGCGGCCGAGAGCTTCCTGCAGTGGCATGGCGTGCGCCCGCAGACCGACGAGGTCTACCAGTCGCTGCGCCAGGGCTCGGCCGTGCTGGCCGGCGAGGACTGATCGATGGACAGCACAACGTTGATGGTGACCGTGCTGAGCATGGTCGGCGTGCGCCTGCCGGTACTGATCGCGCTGTGCATCGGCCTGGTCTGGGTGATCGGCGCACCGCGCGATGCCACCCGCACCGGCGCCCTGGTCGGCCTGGGGCTGTTGCTGCTGTCCAGCCTGGGTGGCCTGGCGGCGGGCATCCTGCCCATGTGGCTGGTCAGCAGTGGCAACTTCAGCGCCATCTCGGGCATGGGCGCCATCCTCGGCGTGCTGCATTTCGCGCTGGCGATGGTCGAGGCCATCGGCGTGGTGCTGCTGGTGTGGGCACTGGTTCGCCTGCTGCGTAGCCGTACGATCCCGGCGGCCTGACCGGTCGCGCCGGGCCATGCCCGGCGTATCTGGCCCCTGAGCGGTCCGGCCACCGGACCGTGACCGCCGCCAGGCGTCGTCGCTGGCCCGTTCAGGGTGCCAGCGGCGGTGAACGTGGCCGGCCATGCGACAATGACCGGCCTGATCCAGCCACGGTACTTCCCGGCGTGACCGAAACCGTCGCCGCTCCGCGCACGCTTGATGACGCCTTGAAGGACGCGATCCGCAAGGCGTACACCACGCTGCAGGCCAATACCCCCGGCTTCTCCACCCGCCGCTCGCAGAGCCAGATGATCGGCGTGGTGTCGCGTGCGCTGTCGAAAAGTGGCGGCGTCGGCGTGGTCGAGGCGCCCACCGGCGTCGGCAAGAGCCTGGGCTACCTCACCGCGGGCGTACCCATTGCGCTGGCCAGCAAGAAGAAGCTGGTGATCAGTACCGGCACCGTGGCGCTGCAGTCGCAGCTGGTCGAGCGCGACATTCCGAATTTCCTCAAGGCCACCGGCCTGGAAGCGACCGTGGCGCTGGCCAAAGGCCGCACCCGCTATCTGTGCACGCGCAATGCTGCCGAGGCACAGGGTGAGGGCTCGCAGGGCGGCATGTTCGAGGATGACGCGCCGCTGTTCGATCGGCCGCTGGCGCCGATCGAAATGGACATCGCCAAGCGCCTGACCGACGCCTTCACCAGCGGCAGCTGGGATGGCGACATCGACAACGCACCGGAGACCATCAGCCCCGGCCTGCGCAGCCGCATCACCACGCCGGCCTCGGGCTGCGCCGGGCGCCGCTGTGCCTATTCGGCGCAGTGTGCGGTGCTGCGTTCGCGCAACACGGTGCGTGATGCGCAGATCGTCGTTACCAACCACGCGCTGCTGCTGTCGGCGCTGTCGATCGGCGACAGCGACAACGGCCAGCCGTTGATCGCGCCGCCGTCGGACATGCTGCTGGTGCTGGACGAAGGCCATCACATCGGCAACGTGGCGATCGACCAGGGCGCGGCCAGCCTGGCGCTGGATGAAATGGCCAAGCGCACCGGCCGCCTGCAGATCCTGATCGCCGGTGCCTACCGCGCGGTCGACAAGGACCGCCTCGGCAACCTGCTGCCGAACGAAGCGATCGAAGTGGCCAGCAACGTGGCCAAGCAGCTGCGCGCGTTCCGCGATCATATCGAGCGCGTGTGGATGCCGGCGCCGGCGGACGAAGAGCCGATGTGGCGCGCGGCCAATGGGCGACTGCCCGAGGCCTGGCGCGAGCCGATCGAGGCGCTGGCTGACGAGACCCGCAGCCTCTACAACTGGGCACATGCCGCCACCGCGCAGGTGGCCAAGGGCAAGCCGGACGATGCCGCGCGCGAGCGCCTGCAGCGCAACCTGGGCATGGCGCTGGAAATGATCGAGCAGCAGTACAACCTGTGGCAGGCCTGGCGCCGCGAGGACAAGGACGGCGCGCCGCCGATGGCGCGCTGGGTCACCGCCACCCGCGACGGCGACCTGGTGCTGCACGGCTCGCCGGTGTCGGCCGCGCACGTGCTGCGCAAGCTGCTGTGGGATGAAGTGGATTCGGTGGTGATGACCTCGGCGACGCTGACCGGCGGTGGCGATTTCCAATCGCTGGCGATCGACAACGGCATTCCCGAAGAGGCCGAGATGGTTTCGCTGTCGTCGCCGTTCGACCTGCCCAACCAGGCCGAGCTGATCGTGCCGAAGTTCCCGGTCATGCCGGATGACCGCGAAGGCCATCCGCGCGAAGTGGCACGCTACCTCGACACCGAGCTGGATTGGGCCAAGGGCTCGATGGTGCTGTTCACCTCGCGCTGGAAGATGGAAAAGGTGGCTGGCCTGATGTCGGCCGCGCGCCGCAAGCAGGTGCTGGTGCAGGGCGAGATGTCCAAGACACGGCTGATCGATGAACACCTGCGCCGCGTCGCAGCGGGTGAAGGCTCGGTACTGTTCGGCCTGAACTCGTTCGGCGAAGGCCTCGACCTGCCCGGCGAAGCCTGCACCACGGTGGTGATCACCCAGGTGCCGTTCGCGGTGCCGACCGACCCGCAGACCGCCACGCTCAGCGAATGGTTCGAGGGGCGCGGGCTCAATGCGTTCAACCTGATCGCCATTCCGCACGCGCTGCGCACGCTGACCCAGTTCGCCGGCCGCCTGATCCGCACCTCCACCGACACCGGCCGCGTGGTCATTCTTGATTCGCGGCTGCTGACCCGTCGCTACGGCAAGCGCATCATCGACGCCTTGCCGCCGTTCAAGCGCGTGATTGGTTGACGGGTGCTGGTAGCGCAGGCCATGCCCGGCGGAGGGCCTCAACGGCCTTCCGGATTCCGGCAGCCTGGCCCATAGGCCTTCACGTAGGGTTTGCCGAAGCAGCGCAGCAGTCCATCAAGCACGTCCAGGTTCGGCGGCCACGGCATCTGCACCTGCTGCCCGCCCTCGGTGGTGAAGTGGTAGCGGCCGTCCTTGATGTTCTCCGCCATCGCGGTGGGCGTCGGTATCGCGACCAGCCTCGCACGAGCCTTCTCCAGGGCGCTGCGGTCCTGGCGCAGGAACGCGACCATGCCGTCCACGTAGGCATTCCAGTAACCCGGGTCGCTCCCGTTTACTGGCTTGTGGCTGCGTTCCATCAGCGCAATCGCCTGCGCGGTCTGCCCCAGCTCCGCGCGCAGCTGGCCCTCGTGCCACGTGATGATGACATTGCCTTCTGCCTTGGACAGTGCGCCGTAGGCGGACAGCAGGTCGGCCGCTTCGCGGGTACAGCCACGGTCGGCCAACGGGCGCCAGCCACCTTCCAGGTCCTGATCGAACCGGCCAGGTTCCATCGCCAGCATCGCTGCACGGTCGTAGCTGCAGTCGGGTGCTTTTGGCGGTTCGGCTGCTGCACCCATGGCAGCGGCCAGCGCAAAGGAAAGCAACATCATCTCAACCTCCGTGTTGGTGACTTCCTGGACCACCATAACGGATCAGGATGGGTAGCGCCGGCCGCCGGCCGGCAACCTCATTGATGTGGAGCGTCGCAGTACAGATGCCGGCCAGCGGCCGGCACTACCGTATGGCGGTCAATCGCCCAGAAGCGCGGTGTTGCGCACGGCACCCTTGTCTGCGCTGGTGGCGAGCAGGGCGTACGCCTTCAGGGCGCTGGTGACCTTGCGCGGGCGCGCCGCACGCGGCTTCCAGCCGCGGGCATCGGCGTCGGCGCGGCGTTGGGCCAGGTTGGCCTCATCCAGCAGCAGATCAATGCGGCGGGCCGGAATGTCGATGCGGATGCGGTCGCCATCTTCCACCAGGCCGATCGCGCCGCCGCTGGCCGCTTCCGGCGAGACGTGGCCGATCGACAGGCCCGAGGTGCCGCCGGAGAAGCGGCCATCCGTGAGCAGCGCGCACTGTTTGCCCAGCCCCTTCGACTTCAGATAGCTGGTCGGGTACAGCATTTCCTGCATGCCCGGGCCACCCTTCGGGCCTTCGTAGCGGATCACCACCACCTCGCCGGGTTGCACTTCGTCGGCGAGGATGCCGGCGACGGCCGCGTCCTGGCTTTCATAGACGCGCGCAGGGCCTTCGAACACGTGGATCGACTCGTCCACGCCGGCGGTCTTCACCACGCAGCCATCCACGGCCAGGTTGCCGCGCAGTACGGCGAGGCCGCCTTCCAGTGAGTACGCGTGCTGCAGCGAGCGGATGCAGCCTTCAGCGCGGTCGATGTCCAGCGTCGGCCAGCGCGTGGCCTGGCTGAAGGCTTCCTGGGTGGGAATGCCGGCCGGGCCTGCCTTGAAGAAGGTGTGCAGGGTGTCGTTGTCACTGCGCACCACGTCCCAGCGTTCCAGCGCTTCGGCCAGGCTGGTGCTGTGTACGGTCGGCACCGTGGTTTCGAGCAGGCCGGCGCGCTCCAGTTCACCGAGGATGCCGAACACGCCGCCGGCGCGGTGCACGTCCTCGATGTGGTACTTCGGCGTATTCGGCGCCACCTTGCACAGCTGCGGTACGCGCCGCGACAGCGCGTCGATGTGGGTCAGGTCGAAGTCGACCTCCGCTTCCTGCGCGGCGGCCAGCAGGTGCAGGATGGTGTTGGTGGAACCGCCCATGGCGATATCCAGGGTCATTGCATTGGCGAACGCGGCCTGGGTGGCGATGCCGCGCGGCAGCGCGCTCGGGTCTTCGCCGCCATACCAGCGATGGCAGAGTTCGACGATCAGGCGCCCGGCACGGCGGAACAGCGCCTCACGGTCGGCGTGGGTGGCCAACGTGGTGCCGTTGCCGGGCAGTGACAGGCCCAGCGCCTCGGTCAGGCAGTTCATCGAGTTGGCGGTGAACATGCCCGAGCAGGAGCCGCAGGTAGGGCAGGCGCTGCGCTCGAATGCGGCCACCTTCTCGTCGGAGGCGCTGTCATCGGCGGCCACCACCATTGCATCGACCAGGTCCAGCTTGTGCTCGGACAGCTTGGTCTTGCCCGCTTCCATCGGCCCGCCGGACACGAACACCACCGGGATGTTCAGGCGCAGCGCGGCCATCAGCATGCCGGGGGTGATCTTGTCGCAGTTGCTGATGCACACCAGTGCGTCGGCGCAATGCGCGTTGACCATGTACTCCACGGCGTCGGCGATGATCTCGCGGCTGGGCAGCGAATACAGCATGCCGTCGTGGCCCATCGCGATGCCGTCGTCCACGGCGATGGTGTTGAATTCCTTGGCGACGCCGCCGACCTGTTCGATCTCGCGCGCGACCAGCTGGCCGAGGTCCTTCAGGTGCACGTGGCCGGGCACGAACTGGGTGAAGGAGTTGGCGATGGCGATGATCGGCTTGTGGAAGTCGCCGTCCTTCATGCCGGTGGCACGCCACAGGGCGCGGGCGCCGGCCATGTTGCGGCCAGCGGTGGAGGTGCGGGAACGGTATTCGGGCATGGCTGGCGGAACGGGCGGGCCGTACGACGTGGGAGTCAGCCGATCATGGCCAATTTTTTCGGTTGCTGCTGCAACCACCGGAGGTGGTCCGGCCGGGCTGCGCCCGGCACCCGCCGAAGCAACAGCCGAAGCAACAGCCGAAGCAACAGCGGGCTTCCTGCGGGAGGCGGGGTGGGTCCGCTGGCGGGGGACGCCGTAAACCCTTCCTTGGGGGCTTGGCCGCGGCATCCGTGCCGCGGACACCCCCGCCAGCGGACCCACCCCGCCTTCGACAGTTTCCCGCGATCTGTCGGGCCGGCGCTCTGCGTTACTCGTGGTAGGTGTCGGCCTTGGTCGACACGATGGATCCACGCCATGCGTGGACGATGGGGAACGACGAAAATGAAAGGCCGTTCATCTTTCCCACTTTGCCGATTCCGGTTGCTGGCCCGGATTTGGCATCATTGGGGCATTGATCCGTCGACAGGGCATGAGGCCATGAAACGTTCCCGCACCACCGCGCTGCTGCTGATGAGCGCCGCGCCGCTGCTGTTCACCGCCTGCCAGAAGGAGCCGGAGGTGAAGGTGCAGGAAGGCCTGTACACCTCGGTGGAAGCCTGCACCGAGGCCACCGGCGATCCGTCGTCGTGCCGCAATGCCTTCGCCGAAGCGCAGAAGCAGGCCGCCGATGCGGCGCCGAAGTACGCCAGCAAGGAAGCCTGCGAGAAGGACTACAAGCCGGAACAGTGCGTGCAGCAGCACACTTCGGCGGGTACCTCGTTCATCGGCCCGATGATGATGGGCTTCTTCATGTCGCAGATGCTGAGCAACCGCGGCGGCCTCGCCCCGCAGGCGCCGGCGTCGGCACCGGCTTACCAGGACAAGAACGCTGGCTGGGCGCGCCCGGCACCGGGCGGCACCGGTGGCCTGAACACCGCCAGCGGCATCGGTGCCGGCAAGGCTGGCCTGGCGCCGGTCACCAGCGAGCCGAACCGTGCGGTCACTGCCAGCCGTGGTGGCTTCGGCAACACCAGCGCACGCCGCAGCACCAGCGGCAGCTACGGCGGCTGATCGACCCATGCAGCGCATCCGGATTGCCGAGCGTGCCCAGTGGCGGGTACGCGCGGAAGAGGCGGGTTTCCGCTTCCACACCATCGACGGCCAGCCGTACTGGGATGAAAGCGCGTACTACGCCTTCACCCTGCGCCAGATCGAACAGGACATCGAAGACCCCAGCGCCGAGCTGCACCAGATGGCGCTGGACCTGGTGGGCGATGTCATCGCCAGTGAACGGTTGATGGACCAGCTGGCGATTCCGTCGCACTACCGCGACTGGATCGCCGACAGCTGGCGCCAGCGCCAGCCACACCTGTACGGGCGCCTGGACCTGGCCTACGACGGTACCGGCCCGGCCAAGCTGTACGAACTGAACTACGACACGCCGACCTCGCTGTTCGAGGCCAGCTTCTTCCAGTGGCAGTGGCTGGAAGACCAGCGCAACGCCGGTCGCCTGCCGCAGCACGCCGACCAGTTCAATGCGATCCACGAGGCGCTGGTCGAGCGTTTCGGCGAACTGGCTTCACAGCTGCCGCCGCCGCTGTACTTCAGCGCGGTGGGCAGTTCAGAGGAAGACCGTGGCACGGTCGAGTACCTGCGCGACTGCGCCTCGCAGGCCGGCCTGCATGGCCAGGCCATCGCCGTCGAGGACATCGGTCTGTCCGAGGACGGCCGCTTCACCGCGCTGGACGATTCGGTGATCGGCACGCTGTTCAAGCTGTACCCGCTGGAAGACCTGATGGCCGAGGAATTCGGTCGCGCGCTGCCCGGTTCGGGCATGCAGCTGCTGGAACCGGCGTGGAAGGCGGTGCTGAGCAACAAGGGCATCCTGCCGCTGCTGTGGCAGCGCAACGTGGGCCATCCGAACCTGCTGGAAGCGCACTTCGATGACGGCAGCACGCTGGCCTCGGGCTGGGTGCGCAAGCCGCTGTTCTCGCGCGAAGGCGCGAACATCGAGATGCACCTGGCCGATGGCAGCACCCAGCGCAGCGACGGTCCCTATGATGGCCCGGCGATCATCCAGCGCGCGCATCCGCTGACCCGCATCGAAGGCGGCTACCCGCTGATCGGCAGCTGGGTGATCGGTGACCAGGCCTGCGGCATCGGTATCCGCGAGGACGACAGCGCGATCACCCGCGACAGTGCGCGCTTCGTGCCGCACGCGATCGTTGATGAGGCGCCGACGCGGATCTACGTCTGATGACGGTGCGGCGTTGGCCTGGCCGGCATGGGCGTCCCACGCCCGTGCCGGGCCGGCATTTCGATGACGGGCGCAGCCTGCAGGCCTTCGCGGACCGCGTCGCTGTGCGTTGCCATCGCTGCGACACCCCCGGTTGGGTGATCGCCAGCTGGAAACCCTACCGGTGGACGGCGCGATTCCGCTGCACAGGCTGCAGTTCAGCGCTGGACAGTGGTGACTGGGTCGGTGCGGTCTACATCCTGGGCCGCCAACCTTGTGGATTCTGTGGGCATCAGTGGCTGCATGTGCGCCGCCGGGTTCCCGCTGGCGTGCCTGCACCGGCGTCCTTCGCTGCTCGATGTGCGCAATGTGATCGCAGTACCGATGTTTCGGTCGTGGTGCGTCCGTTGCGTGACGCCGAGCCTGCCGATCCGCACTTCGGATTGCCGCTGCGCCTGGTCGAACCTACCCGCGCGGGCCTGCTCTGGGCCTATAACACTGAACATCTGCAGGCACTGCACGAGTATGCGAGCGCGACGTTGCGGGAAAGCCGCGGCCATCACCGATCCATGTTCTCGCGCCTGCCGCAGTGGATGAAGCTGGCCCGCAACCGGGTGTTGCTGCAGCGTGCGGTGGAGCGGTTGCAGCGGCGATTGCTGCAGGGGTAGTGCCGGCCGCTGGCCGGCAATCGCCGTTGGTAGATGCCGACATTGGTCGGCGCTGTGGGTTTCGTGCCAACCAAGGTTGGCACCCACCAGCGCGATCGTTGGTATCAGAGCAATCCTTCGCGCTTCACCGCCAGGTAGCGCTCCACCAGCGCGCCGGGCAGGGCATCGGCGGTCACGTCCAGCACCATCACGTTCTCGCTGCGCAGTGCGTCGTGCGCGTTCGCGCGCTGCTGCAGGTAGAGTGCGGCGGCACCGGCCTGGGTGGCGTCTTCCAGTGTCTGCACTTCGCTGTCCAGCACGCCGTCCAGCTCGCGCTCGCGCAGGCTGGCCACGCATACCAGGTGGCGCCGCTGCAGCAGGCGCACTGCCGCCAGCAGGTCTTCGATGTCCTCGTCGCGCACGTTGCTGACCAGCATCACCAGCGCGCGCCGGCGCTGGCGCAGCGATACCTCGGTGGCCGCAGCCAGGTAGTCGGTGGCCACCGCGCGCGGCTGCAGGTCGTAGCTGGCACGTAGCAGGTGCTCGACCGTGCCCATGCCACGCTGCGGTGCCACCCAGCGGCGTTCACCACCGGCAGCAAACAGGCCGGCGGCGTCACCCTGGCGCAGCGCCAGGTACGCCACCACCAGCGAAGCGTTCAAGGCGTGGTCGAAATGCGAGAGCCCGCCTTCGCTGGCCAGCATGCGCCGCCCACTGTCGAGCATCAGCAGCAGCTGCTGGTTCTTCTCGTCCTGGTACTCACGCGAGACCAGTTTGCGTGCACGCGCGGTGGCCTTCCAGTCGAGCTGGCGCAGGCTGTCGCCGATGCGGTACTCGCGCATCTGGTGGAAGTCGGTGCCCTCACCGCGGCGGCGCTTCACGTGCGCACCGACCAGCCGCGAGGCCTGGTCGGCACTGAACAATGCGAAGCGGGTGAGCGGCACGAAGTTCGGATAGACCCGCACGTCCAGCGCGGGAGCCAGCGTGCGTTGCTGCCACCACAGGCGCCACGGCGAGCGCATGCGCAGGTGCACGCCTTCAAAGCGGAAGTGCCCACGCTGCAGCGGGTGCAGGTGATAGTGCAGGGTGGAGGCGCTGCCGGCCTGCAGGCGCACGCGCTGCGGCAGCGATTCCAGCGGCCAGCCGCCCGGCACCAGGTCGAACACCTGCACCGTCATCGACGTGTCTGCCTGCAGCCGCAGCGCGGCCTCGCGGCGCACGCCCAGTGCCAGCGCTTCGGGCAGTTCGCGTTGCACCTGCGGCGACGGACGCCGCGACTGCCGCCACAGATCCATCAACGCCGGCACGGCAATCGCCAGTGCCGCCAGCGCCCAGCTCCAGCGCGGCAGCAACCCGCCCAGCACCAGGCCACCCAAGGCGGCCCAGGCCAGCAGCAGCGCCAGCAGCAGCGGGGCCGGCCTCATCGGCGCGGCGCTTCCACCTTGGCCAGCAGCGCGCCCAGCACGTCGTCGGCGTCCTGGCCTTCGATCTGCAGTTCCGGGGCCAGCGCGATGCGGTGGCGAAGCGCCGGGCGTGCGATGTCGCGCACATCATCCGGAGTGACGAAATCACGGCCGGCCAGGACCGCCTGCGCGCGCGAAGCACGCACCAGCGCGATGCTGCCACGGGGGCCGGCACCGACCGCGATACCCGGCCACTGCCGGGTGGCGGCAACGATGCGCACCGCGTAGTCGATCACTTCGTCATCGACGGTGATCGCTGCAGTGGCACGCTGCAGTTCCAGCAACTCGCCGGCACCGAGCACGCGCGGCACCTGGCTCAGGTCGAAATCGCTGGCAGCACGACCACTGGTGATCGCGGTCACCATGCGCTTCTCGTCCTCCAGCTGCGGGTAGTCGATCAGCACCTTCAGCAGGAAACGGTCCAGCTGCGCTTCCGGCAGCGGGTAGGTGCCCTCCTGCTCCAGCGGGTTCTGCGTGGCCAGCGCCATGAACGGCGGCGCCAGGGTGAAGGCCTTGCCTTCGATGGTCACCTGGCCTTCCTGCATCACTTCCAGCAGCGCCGACTGGGTCTTGGCCGGTGCACGGTTGATCTCATCGGCCAGCAGCAGATTGGTGAACACCGGGCCGCGGCGGATCTTGAAGCTCTCGCTCTTCGGGTCGTACACCGCGTGGCCGCTGACGTCGCTGGGCATCAGGTCGGGGGTGAACTGCACGCGACCGTAGTCCAGCTCCAGGGCCTGGGCCAGCGCGCGCACCAGCAGCGTCTTGCCCAGCCCGGGCACGCCTTCGATCAGCACGTGGCCGCCGGCCAGCAGGGCCACCAGAATCTGGTCCAGCACATCGGCCTGGCCGATGAAGGCGTGTCCGACGGCGGTGCGGATGGCATCGACGCGTTCGATCAGGCGGGCGTTGGCGGCCGCCGGCAGCTCGGGGACTTCGGTCATAGCAGGGATCTCATCTGGAGCAGCAAGCGGATGCGCTCGCGCAGGGCGGAGGAATCGTGCGGCGGAGGGGGCGTGAGCGCGCTGGCAACGCGGCCTTGAGGCCACTTCAGCAGCTCGGCGATGGCCTGATCGCGTGGCGCACCCTCCAGTGCGGCCGCAACCGGTGCGCGCAGGCGCAGGCGGTGCAGGAACAGGGCGAGTACGGCCTCGTACAGGCGCGTACCGTGGCCGAAACGCAGCAGCAGTTCACCACTGGCACGCACGTGTTCCAGCAGCGAACGGCGTTCCAGTACCGGTGACGGCAGCAGGCTGCCGAAGCGCTGCGAGCGGCCCCACAACCAGCCCAGCAGGGCTAGCAGCAGTGGCGCCCACAGTGGCCAGCCCTGGTAGAACATGCGCGACCACAGCGACGGCGGGCGGCTGGCGTAGATCAGCCAGACCGCACCCTTGCCGTAGTTCGGATCGAGCAGATAGCGGGTCAGGTCGCGGTGCGACGCGTCGTGCAGGCCGTCGCTGGCCTTGCCCCCTGCCGATGCCAGGCGCGCTGCCGGTGAGTCCACCTCGCTGCGCATGAACTCCATGTCGGCCAGCACGCTCACCTTGCCCTGGCCATGGCGCAGGCGCGCAAACACCAGGTCGCGATCCGTGCCCCAGCGACGTTCGGCCTGTGCACTGGCGGCAAAACCCAGGGTGAAGCGGCGGCCTCCACAGAACTCAACGTGACCAGGATCGTCGTCGACATGGAACGGCTGGCAGTCGCTGCGCTGGAACAGGCTGTCCACGCCCAGCTGATCCAGCAGGGGCCCCTGCGTGCTGCCGGCATCGTCCTCGGCCGGTGGCGGCGTCCGCACCAGCAGGTGGCCGCCCCCGTCGACCCAGTCCAGCAGCGCGCTGGCGACGGGCGGCGGCAGTTCGCTGCTGTCCTGCAGCAGCACCACCGTGTCCTGCGGCCCCAGCGTCATTTGCCGCAGTTCCAGCCGTGGCCGCGAGTGCACGTCAATGCCGTCGGCGCGCAGGGCCTGGCCGAGCACGTACAGCGGGTTGTAGCCAGCTTCGCCCTGCGGCGGCAGCTGCACGGTCTCGGTCACCCGCTCATGCGTGCGCAGGTAAAGGATCGTCAGCGGTACACCGAACAGCACCACTGCACCGAGCAGCAGCGACCAGAACAGGCGCGGGCTCATGCCTGCCACCCGTACTGCTGGCGCAGCGTATCGGCCAATGCATCGAAATCGGCGCGGCTGGGCAGGCGGCCACCGTAGGCGGCGTACTGCCACATGCGCACGATGCGCGCGAACAGGTCACGGTCGCTGGCCTCGGGCATGCGCCGCGACGCGCGCAGGCATTGCGCTTCGGTGGCACCGGGTGGAAGCGCGATACCGCTGCGCTCGCCCACCGTGCGCACGCTGGCGCGGTACAGAAGGGCCAGCGCCTGCCGCGGCCGGCCCTGGTCCCAGAGCAGGCCGGCCTGGGTGGCCACGTCCGGCGGCAGCACCACCGGCAACTCCACCTGTTCCTCCACCACCGGCGGTGCGGCCTCGGCCTTGCGTCGGCCACTGCCCCGCAGCCACGGCAGCCACAGCCGTGCGGTCAGCAGCAGCACCAGCAGCAGGACGCCGAGCAGCCCCCACAGGCCCCATTCGGCCAGCCGCGCCAGCCAGGCGATGCCGTCCTTGCGCGCTTTGCGTTCACCGTTGCTGTTGGTGTCACGCTGCAGCTGCTTGTCTTCCTTCTTCTCTTCCTCGGCCTGTTCGATCGGCTTCCAGCGGGTGACCTGGTGGGTCGGGCGCTGCAGCGGGTCTTCATAGGCGCGGTTCACTGCCTGACGGAAACCGGCGGTGTCCACCGGCGTACCGCCGAAGATCATTGCCGGGGTGTTGGCCGGGTCGATGGTCGGTGCTTCGTCGCTTTCCTCGGCGTCGATGCCACGGTCGTTGGGCTTGCCCATGGCGCGTTCGGGCTCGGCGTCTGTGTCCTGCGCATGCACCGGTGCGGAGACCAGCGGCAGTGCCAGGCACAGCAGCAGGGCCAGCGTCGATGCCGCCGGCAGTAGCCGCTCGCGCAGGCGGCGCAGGGCGATCTCCACATCCCAGGCTTCCATCTGCGTGCGCCGGTTCAAGTACAGGCCAAAGCCCGCACCGACGAAGAACGGGCCGATCAGCACCGAGGCCAGCCAGCACGCCAGGTTGAAGCCCAGCCGTGCCCATGCGGGTGTGTCCTGGCCGATCATGTCCCATGCGGCGCGCCATGATTCGGACATCAGCTCCAGTGGCATGAACATGAACACCGCACCGATCGCGCCGGACACCAGCACGGCTTCGAACGCCATGCAGGTCACGGTCAGTACCAGTGCCGCGCCCACTGCGCCGGCTGCCACTGCACGACGACGTGGGCCGCGCTGGCCCGGTGTGTTGCCTTCCAGCAGGTTCACCGGCAGGCACAGGCTGCGCAGCACGCTGAAACGACGCCAACCCAGGTAGCCCCAGAAGCCGCTGTTGCCCCAGTGACGTTGCGCACGCAGCGCGGCCAGCGTGCCGACTGGTTCACCGAAGATGCCGCGCGACAGCACATACAGCGGCGCACGTTCGAACAGCGGTTTGCACCACCACATCGCCAGCCAGGCCCAGCCGAAGGCATCCAGCCACCAGCCCAGCGCGTTGAAGATCACGAACAGCGGTGCACTGGCCAGCAGCCAGCTGCCCCACAGCGCGCGCGCGTGACGGCGGGACAGCGCGGTGCCCAGCTCCATCGCTTCCCAGCCACTGCGGGCACGCAGCGCCACGTCCAGGTGGTCAATGCGCATGGCCAGCTCCACGTCCGCCGCGCCACAGCCACAGCAGCACGCCGGCCCACAACACACCGGCCACGCTGAACTTGCCCCATGCAGGTACTTCGGCGATCGATGACCAGAAGGCTTCGATGAAGGCGGCCACCAACAGCATGAAGGCGACGCCGAGGCACAGCCGCGCGCCGATGCGGCCGCCGTCGACCAGTGCGTCCAGGCGGCTGCGCCGGCCCGGCGCCAGCAGCTTCATGCCCAGCTGCAGGCCGGCACCGCCAGCGATCACGATCGCAGTCAGCTCGAAGGCGCCGTGGCCGACCACGAAGCGCCAGAACGGGTCGCCATGGCCGATGTGCTGCAGGTGGCCGGCCACTGAACCGATGATCACGCCGTTGAACAGCAGCACCAGCAGCGTGCCCAGCCCGGCCAGCAGTCCGCTGGCGAAGGTGCGCAGGGCGATGCTGATGTTGTTCATGATGTAGTGGCCGAACATCATCCAGTCGGTGCCGCTGTCACGCCCCAGGCGCTCGGCGGCGGGATCGTACATGCGCTCCATCTCTGCGATCTGGCGGTTGTCCATCAGCATGTGGATCAGGTCCGGATAGACCTGCACCAGCACGAAGCAGGCCACCGCCGGCAGCGCGAACATCGCCAGCGCTACCCACATGCTGCGCGCCTGGCTGCGCACCAGCAGCGGGAAGTCGGCCACCAGGAACTCCAGGGCACCCCGCCAACGTGTCGGCGGCGTGCGGTACAGCACGCTGTGGCCGTGCTGCATCAGCTGCTGCAGGCGCTGCACCAGCTGCGGGCTGTAGCCGCGCTCGCGGGCCAGCGCCAGCTGCTGGCACAGCCGCCGGTAGCGCTGCGGGAAGGTCGTGTCGTCCAGTGCCAGGCCGCTGGCCTTGCGGCGCGTGCGGCGTGAGGCGCCGGCACGCAGCAGCAGCCACTGCTCCAGGTCCTGCCATTCCCGCTGGTAGCGGGCGACGAACTGCTCCTGTTTCATCGCCGCCCCAGCAGCCAGTTGGCCATCGCATACAGGCGCAGAACGCCGACCTGGCCGTGGGTGCCGGTCAGCGGCTCGGCAATACCGGCCAGCTCCTGCTGGCGCGCCGCCGACAAGCGTGGCGCGCGCTCGGCGAAGGCCATCAGCGCGGCCTGTTCCTCTGGTCGCAGGGGCTGCGGCGGGGCCAGCACGCTGTCGATGGTCGGCGGCGGTGGCAGGTACAGCGCGGGTGCATGCACCACCACGGTGCCGGCCACCAGGTCGCCCAGGCGGCGGCCATGCGGATCGAACAGGCTGCTGATCAGGCCCAGCGCATAGCCGAAGGGCAACATGTCCACCGTGCGCAGCAGGTTTCGGGTGATCGCCGCCATCCAGCCTACCGGCGCGCCATCGCGGGACAGCACGCGCAGCCCCAGCGCACGCTTGCCCAGGGTGCGTCCCCACGCTGCTTCGCAGACGATCGGGTAGGCCCAGTAGACCAGGAACATCAGCACCAGGTAGAGGCCGGAGCCGAACTTGTCCAGCAGCGCCAGCGGAATGGACACCAACACCAGTGCCGCGATGCGCACGCCGAGATCGACCAGCCAGGCCATCGCCCGCGGTACCGGGCCGGCGGCAGGCAACTGCAGCGGCACACCCTCTGGCGTCACCACCTCGCGGTAGGTATCGAGCATCGGTGCGGCCATCAGCGCGATGGCCTTCGTTGTGGGCGCCGGAGTCCTCTCCGGCAGGCAGCCACAGGCATGGGGGTCTCGACAGGTCCTGGTCGGGCCCAGACTTTAGCAGAGCCGCGTGGCGGCGTTGGCTGCTCAGCCCCGGTATTCGTCCTTCAACCGCACGTAGTGGTCGGCCGAATAGTGCAGCGACTCGATCTCCTTGTCGCTCAGCGTGCGCGCCGGCCGGGCCGGGTTGCCGACCCACAGCTCGCCTTCGCCCACCACCTTGCCCGGGCCGACCACCGCACCGGCGCCGACGAAGCCATGGCGCTCCACGCGGGCGCCGTCGAGGATGCAGGCGCCCATGCCGATCAGGCTGTAATCGCCGATCGTGCAGGCGTGGATGATGCAGCCGTGGCCGACGGTCACGCCTTCGCCGATCAGGGTCGGGTAGCCGGCCTTGTTGTACGGGCTGTGGTGGCTGACATGGATGATGGTGCCGTCCTGCACGTTGGTGCGCGCACCGATGCGCACGTAGTTGACATCGCCGCGGATGACCGTGCCCGGCCACACCGACACGTCGTCGGCCAGCTCCACGTCACCGATGACGGTGCAGGCCGGGTCGATGTACACGCGCTCGCCGAGGACGGGCATCTTGTCGCGGAAGGGGCGCAGCGGGTTCATCGAAGTCTCCGGAAATCAGGGCGTTCGCGACGATGATACGCGTGCGAACGCTGGGGGAGGTACCGCCCTGGGGCCGCGCGGATACACAGTAGATTCACGCCATGCGTGGATGGTGATCTCGGTGCCGACCAAGGTCGGCAGCTACCAGAAACGGGTGCAACCGCTCAGGACGGCGCGTGCTCGGCCAGCATCTGCCGGAACAGCGCGTCCAGCCAGGCGCTGTCGCCCTGGCCAGCAGGCAGCCGTGGGGCCTGCTCGGCGCGGGCGGCTAGTTCACGATCGATGAAATCGCTGATCGCCGCGATGCGTGGTCCGGCACTGAACTCGGCACTGGCGCGTTTCACGGCCAGCAGGGCATCGATGGCTTCACGCACCGGGCCAAGCGGCAGCAGCCGGTCCAGCAGATCCTCGAAGGCCATCGGCGGGGGTGTCTGTTCGTGTTCGATCCACTGGCAGGCTAGCAGTGGGCGCAGCACGTACAGGTATTTCTTCGTGCGTACCGTTTCGCCACGCAGGTAACCGCGATGGTTCGAGCGCGCCATGTTGAAGTAGTGCCACCACGTTCCCAGTGGTGAATAGAACGACTCAGCTGCCTTCCACAACTGCGACATCGCAGCGTGATCCTGCTGGTAGATGATCGGCGAACGCAGCCATTCGATCAGTGTCGGATTGGATTTTGAGACCAGCCGCAGTGCCTTGCGCAGGTCCCAGCCGCTGACATCGAGCTCATCGTCGATCGGCAGTTCGATCACATCGCGCTGCGCTTCGCCGGGACCGGTGCTCTCGTTGACGCTGAGATACCACGGCTGGCGATGCACGTAGATGAAGCGCGCGTCGTAGTCACTGTCCGGCGAGGAAAAGCCCCAGCCGCGGCTGCCCGACTCGCAGGCCAGCAGCACGCGTACGTCGTAGCGTTGTTCGATGTCGGCCAGGGTCGAAAGGATGGCGGCGCGCTTGTCCGGCGCGATCGGGTGGATGTCGTCCATGCAGTCGTGATTCGTTGATGTCGAGCGTTCTCGACTGTAGCGCAGGTCTGCATCGCTGCGCTCGCCGGGCATGGCCCGGCGCTACCAGGGGGTGACGTTCGTCGACGAGGCATGACGGGGTAGCGCCGGGCCAAGCCCGGCGAACGCGATCACGGCTCGTAGCTGTAGCCCATGCCGTACACCGAACGGATCGGCTCGCCTTCCATGCCGGCGTCGGCCAGCTTGCGGCGCAGGTTGCGCACATGGCTGTCGACGGTGCGGTCGACCACCACGCGATGGTCCAGGTACAGCCGGTCGAGCAGTTCATCGCGCGCCCAGATCCGGCCTGGCGTGGCCAGCAGCGTGCGCAGCAGGCGGTATTCCACCGGCGTCAGGTCCAGGCCCTTGCCGTTCCAGGTGGCGCGTGCGGCCGGCTCGTCGATGTGCAGGCCGCCGTTGGCGCGCGCACCGGGGTCTGGGCGGTAGCGGCGCAGCACCGCCATTACCCGAGCGACCACTTCGCGCGGACTGAACGGCTTGCAGATGTAGTCGTCGGCACCGATCTCCAGGCCCAGCAGGCGGTCGATCTCTTCCACCCGTGCGGTGACCATGATGACCGGCACATCGCTGCTGGCGCGCAGTTCGCGGCACAGGTCCACGCCGTCGCGCTGCGGCAGCATCAGGTCCAGCAGCACCAGATCGGGCTGGTAGCGCGCGAACGCGTCGATCACCTGGCCACCGTCGTCCACCCACTCGCTGGCCATGCCGGCAGCGGCCAGGTAGTCGCGCAGTACCGAGGCCAGGCGTGGCTCGTCCTCGACGATCAGGATCTTCGCGGACGTGGCGGGCGACGTGCTCATGCAGGCTCCGGCAGGGTGATGACCACGCGCAGCCCGCCCAGTGGCGAAGGCTCGGCGTGGATGACGCCGTGGTGGGCGAGGATGATGTTGTGGCTGATAGCCAGGCCCAGCCCGCTGCCACCACTGGCACGATTGCGCGAACTCTCCACGCGGTAGAAGCGTTCGAACAACAGCGCGCACTTGTCGGCCGGCACGCCCGGCGCGGTGTCTTCCACGATCAGCTGCACGCCGGCAGGTACGTGCGCTGCCTGCACGAGTACGCGGCCACCGGCGTGGGTGTAGCGCAGTGCATTCTCCAGCAGGTTGGCCAGCACCTGCTGCAGGCGCCGTTCGTCACCGGACACCTGCAACGGCATGGCGGGCAGATCTTCCTCCAGCGCCAGGCCTGCATTGGCGAAGCGCACGCGCATGCCGTTGAGTTCGCTGCGCAGCAGTGCCGCCAAGTCCAGTGGCGCGAAGCGGTACGCCAGGCCGCCAGACTGGGTCATCGACAAGTCGTGCAGGTCGTCGATCAGCTTGCCCAGCTGGCGGATCTCGCCCTGCAGGCCCACCAGGTTGGCGCGGTCCAGCGGACGGATGCCATCTTCGATCGCCTCCAGCTCGGCGCGCACCACCGCCAATGGCGTGCGCAGCTCATGCGAGATGTCGGCGATGAAGGCGCGGCGGTTGCGCTCGGTATCGTCCAGCGCCTGCGCCATCCGGTTGAAGTCGTTGACCAGTGCGTCCAGCTCATCGTCGCTGGTGCGCTCGATGCGGGTGGCGTAGTCACCGGCCGCCAGCCGGTGCGTGGCCGCGGCCAGCTTGGCCAGGCGCTGGCGCAGCGCCCGCGATACCAGCCAGGCCAGCGGTACCGTCACCAGCAGTAGGGCGATGCCGATCACCCACCAGGCGCGCACCTGGGTGTTGTAGAAATTCAGGTCGTTGGTGGCGATGACGGTCTGGAACGGCACCATGCCCAGCCAACCTACGGTCTGCCCGTCCACCTGCACCGCATGCGGCTCGTCATCGCTGGTGGCGTCGGGGTTGCCGGCCACGAAGTGGTGCTGCGCATCGAACAGGCCCAGACGCGACGGCACGCCGGTCTGGTCGGACAGCGGCGGCACCGGTCCTTCGTGCCCATGGGCCAGATCCGGGCGCAGCAACCGCGCCCAGCGGTCGCCATCACCATGCAGATGTCCCCAGCCACCGTGCTCGCGGTACTCGCGCTGCAGGTGGGGCATCAGCCGCTGCATGCGCAGGTCGCCCTGGTCGTTGAGGTAGTCCAGGAATCCGGTCTGGAAGGCCACGCGGCTGGCAATACCGTTCACTGCCAGCACCAGCAGGCAGGCGGTGAAGATCGCGAGGAAGGTCTTCGCGGTCAGGCCGAATTTGAGTCGAATCTTCGCCATCGCGGAGGCCATTAGCGGCGCATGCGGCGCCGAAAGCAAGCGCCAGCTGAGCCGGTCGCACAATCTCCATATTCTCTGCACAGTTCCACGGCAGCGTGCACGGGTCAACGCAAGGCCCCCCCCACGCCCCCCATGTCACTCCTGCGCCCGCTGTCCTGTTCCCCGCGTCCCCTGCTGCTGCCCCTGCTGTTGGCCCTGGCGGCCTGTTCGGCGGGCAGGACTGAAGCACCGGCCATGCCCGAAGTGGGCGTCATCACGGCCAGCGCGCAGCCGCTGGCACTACAGCAGACGCTGCCCGGCCGCGCCGTGCCGTTCGAGATCTCCGAGGTGCGGCCGCAGATCGGCGGCCTGATCCGCCAGCGGTTGTTCACCGAAGGCCAGCAGGTCAAGGCGGGGCAGCTGCTGTACCAGGTCGATCCGGCGCCATACCAGGCGGCCTTCGATACCGCCCGCGGGCAGCTGGCGCAGGCCGAGGCCACCGTGTTGTCGGCACAGCCGAAGGCCGAGCGCACCCGCGCGCTGGTGAGCATGGATGCGGCCAGCAAGCAGGATGCCGACGACGCCACCTCGGCGCTGAAGCAGGCGCAGGCCAACGTGATTGCCGCGCGCGCTGCATTGCAGGCCGCCCGCATCAACCTCGACTACACCCGGGTGACCGCGCCCATCGACGGTCGCATCGGCACCTCCAGCGTGACCGCTGGTGCGCTGGTCGCGGCCGGGCAGGACGCCGCGCTGACCACCATCCAGCGGCTGGACCCGGTGTACCTGGATGCCACCCAGTCCAGCACGCAGATGCTGGCACTGCGCAAGCAGCTCGAGGCCGGCCTGGTGAAGGCCATCGATGGCAAGGCACAGGTGAAGGTGCTGTTGGAGGACGGCAGCACCTATGCGCACGAAGGCACGCTGGAGTTCGTCGGCAGCGCGGTCGATCCGGGTACCGGCAATGTGGTGCTGCGTGCGGTCATCCCGAACCCGGACGGCCTGTTGCTGCCCGGCATGTACCTGAAGGCGGTGCTGCCGATGGCTACCGACGCGCGCGCGCTGCTGGTGCCGCAGAAGGCGGTGACGCGCAACGAACGCGGCGAGCCGCTGCTGCGCCTGCTCGACGCCAAGGATCATGTGGTCGAGCGCCGGGTCAGCACCGGCCAGGTGGTCGGCAACCAGTGGCAGATCACCGATGGTCTCAAGACCGGCGAACGGGTGATCGTCAGCAACGGCAGTGCGGTATCACTGGGCCAGCAGGTGAAGGCGGTGGCGGCCACGACGGCGCAGCTGGCGGCGATGCCGGCGATCGACCCGAACGGCAACACCGACGAAAAGTCGCACTGAGGCCTGCCGCGCATGGTTCGTTTCTTCATCGACCGGCCGATCTTCGCCTGGGTGATCGCCATTGCGGTCAGCCTGCTCGGCCTGCTTGCGATCCTGATCCTGCCGGTGGACCGCTACCCGCAGATCGCCCCGCCCACCATCACCATCCGTGCCACCTACACCGGTGCCTCGTCGCAGACCGTGGAAAATGCGGTCACCCAGGTCATCGAGCAGTCGCAGCAGAGCCTCGATCACCTGATGTACATGACCTCGACCAGTGCCTCCGACGGCTCGGCGCAGGTCAACCTGGTGTTCGCCACCGGCACCAATCCGGACACCGCGCAGGTGCAGGTGCAGAACCAGCTGCAGGCGGCCATGGCCACGCTGCCGCAGGCGGTGCAGCAGAACGGCCTGACCATCACCAAGTCCAGTGGTTCGATCTTCGAGGTGCTGTCGTTCACCAGCGAAGACGGCAGCATGGACAACTTCGATGTCGCCAACTTCATGGAAGCGCGCATCGATGACCAGATCAGCCGCGTCAGCGGTGTCGGCAACATCCAGCCGATCGGCCAGGAGTACGCCATGCGCATCTGGCTGGACCCGGAGAAGATGCGCCAGTACGCGCTGATGCCGTCAGACATCGAGACCGCGCTGCAGGCACAGAACACCGACGTCTCGGCCGGTGAACTCGGCGGCCAGCCGGCGCTGAAGGGCCAGCAGCTCGACGCCACGGTGACCGCGCGCAGCCGCCTGCACACGCCCGAACAGTTCGCGCAGGTGGTGCTGAAGGCCGATGCCAACGGCAGCGTGGTGCATCTGGGTGAGGTGGCGAAGATCTGCCTGGGCCCGGAGAGCTACGACAGCATCAGCACCTTCAACGGCAAGCCGTCTGCATCGCTGGGTATCGAACTCAATGCCGGTGCCAACGCCATCGCCGTGTCCAAGGCCATCGATGCACGGCTTCAGCAGCTGCAGAAGTACTGGCCGCATGGCTACACCGCCCACGTGGCGTTCACCACCACGCCGTTCGTGACCATCTCGCTGAAGGAAGTGGTGATCACCCTGATCGAGGCGATCATCCTGGTGGTGCTGGTGATGTACCTGTTCCTGCAGAACTGGCGCGCCACCCTGATCCCGACCATCGCAGTGCCGGTGGTGCTGCTGGGCACGTTCGGCGTGCTGGCCGCGTTCGGTTATTCGATCAACACGCTGACCATGTTCGCGCTGGTATTGGCCATCGGCCTGCTGGTGGACGATGCCATCGTGGTGGTGGAGAACGTGGAACGGGTGATGACCTTCGAAGGGCTGGCGCCGAAGCCGGCGACGCTGAAGGCGATGGGCCAGATTACCGGCGCGCTGGTCGGCATCGTGCTGGTGCTGACCGCGGTGTTCCTGCCGATGGCGTTCTTCAGCGGTGTCACCGGCGTGATCTATCGCCAGTTCTCGGTGACGATCGCTGCTGCGATGATCCTGTCGGTGCTGGTGGCGATGACCATCACCCCGGCGCTGTGCGGCAGCATCCTTCACCAGATTCCCAAGGGCGGCCATCCGCATGGCGACCACGCTGGCGAGCCGAGCCTGCTGGGCAAGTTCTTCATCTGGTTCAACCACCGCTTCGAGCGCACCTCCAACGGCCTGCGTCGTCGGGTGGATGGCTTCCTCGGTCGGCGCACGCTCGGCGTAGTGTTCTACCTGGTGCTGAGCGTGGTCACCGGCCTGCTGCTGTGGCACCTGCCCGGCGCGTTCCTGCCCGACGAGGACCAGGGCATGCTCAACGCGCTGGTGAAGCTGCCGGCCGGCGCCACGCTGGAACAGACCCGTGCTGTGATGGATCGCCTCAGTGCCGCCGCAGTAAAAGACGACAGCGTGCTGTCGATCCAGGCCACCGCCGGCTTCAGCGTGACCGGCAGCGGCCAGAATGTCGGCCAGGCCTTCATCCGCCTGAAGGACTGGGATGACCGCAAGGATGATGCCGATACCATCGCCGCACGGTTGACCAAGGCCATGGCCAGCGTGCCCGATGCGCAGGTGTTCATCACCTCGCCGCCGGCCATCCTCGGCCTGGGTGATGCGGGCGGATTCACCCTGGAACTGCAGGACGAAGGCGGTGCCGGCCATGCCGCCGCCGTGGCTGCACGCAACACACTGCTGAAGGAAGCTGCCAAGGATCCGAAGCTGGTCAACGTGCGCTATGCCAGCCTGGAAGATGCACCGGTGTATGCGGTCAAGGTGGACGACGCCAAGGCGCAGGCGATGTGCGTGAATCCGCAGGACATCAATGACACCTTGAACGCGGCGCTGGGCGGCGACTTCGTCAACAACTTCATCTACAAGGGCCGCATCAAGAAGGTGTTCATCCAAGGCGCTGCCGAAGCACGCATGCAGCCGCAGGACATCGAGCGCTGGAGCGTGCGCAACCAGGCTGGGCAGATGGTGCCGCTGTCATCGCTGGTCAGCGCGCACTGGTCCAGCGCACCGGCCGCGCTGCAGCGCTACAACGGCATCTCGGCGATGGAGATCACCGGCCAGCCGGCGCCGGGCGTCAGCTCCGGCGAGGCGATGGCTGAGATCGCGCGCCTGGCCGATACGCTGCCGGAAGGCTTCAGCCACGCGTGGTCGGACATGGCCTACCAGGAACAGCTGTCGGGCAACCAGGCGCCGATGCTGTACGCCATCTCGCTGCTGTTCGTGTTCCTGTGCCTGGCCGCGCTGTATGAAAGCTGGGCGGTGCCGTTCGCGGTGATGCTGGCGGTGCCGGTAGGCGTGTTCGGTGCGGTGCTGATGATGAACCTGCGCGGCCTCAACAACGACGTGTACTTCCAGGTCGGCCTGTTGACCACGATTGGCCTGGCGGCCAAGAACGGCATCCTGATCGTCGAGTTCGCGCGCATCCTCGAACAGCAGGGCAAGAGCACCCGCGAGGCGATCCTGCAGGCGGTCTACCTGCGGCTGCGGCCGATCGTGATGACCTCGCTGGCCTTCCTGATGGGCGTGCTGCCGCTGGTGTTCGCCACCGGTGCCGGTTCAGCCGCGCGCCGATCGCTGGGTACCGGCGTGGCCGGCGGCACGGTCGCCTCGATGGTGCTGGGCATGTTCTTCGTGCCGTTGTTCTACCTGTTGGTTCGCCGCATGTTCCCGGGCCGCGCACCGACCGAAGCCACTGTCCCGGAGGCACACCCATGAAGCCGATGCTGCTGCGCGCCCTGGCGGCCGCGACGATGACCACCGTGCTCGGTGGCTGCGTGAGCATGGCGCCGCATTACCAGCGGCCCGGGGCACCGGTGCCGGTGCAGTTCGGCAATGCGGCCACCGGCGAGGCTGATCCTGCGCCGGCGATGCCGGCATGGCGTGAGGTGTTCCTGGAACCACGCCTGCAGCAGGTGATCGCGCTGGCGCTGCAGAACAACCGCGACCTGCGCGTGGCCGTGCTGCAGGTGGAGAAGGAGCGGGCGCAGTACCGCATCCAGCGTGCGGCGCTGCTGCCGTCGGTGGATGCCAGCGGCAGCGTCACCCGTTCGCGGGTCAGTGACGCCAACAGTGAGACCGGGGCCACCCAGGTGACCGAGTCCGACGCGCTGCAGGTCGGCATCAGCAGCTGGGAGCTGGACCTGTTCGGGCGCATCCGCAGCCTGAAGAGCGAAGCCCTGCAGAACTGGCTGGCCAGTGCCGAGAACCAGCGTGCGGCGCGCACCAGCCTGGTCGCCGAAGTGGCGACGGCGTGGCTGGCGATGGCCGCCGATGGGCAGTCGCTGGCATTCACGCAACAGACCCTGGACAGCCAGCAGCAGACCCTGCAGCGCACCGAGGCCCGCCATGCGCAGGGGCTGGCCTCGGGGCTGGACCTGTCGCAGGTGCAGACCAGCGTGGAAGCCGCGCGCGGCGCGCTGGCCAAGCTGCAGACGCAGCAGGCGCAGGATCGCGATGCATTGCAGCTGTTGGTGGGGGCGCCGCTGGATCCGGCCCTGCTGCCGACCGCGCAGGCGCTGGAGGGCAGCGTGGCACTGGCGCCGTTGCCGGCCGACCTGCCCTCAAGCGTGCTGCTGCAGCGCCCGGACGTGTTGTCCGCCGAACACGCGCTGCAGGCGGCCAATGCCGATATAGGCGCCGCGCGCGCCGCGTTCTTCCCGACGCTGACATTGACTGCCAACTACGGCCACAGCTCCACCGCGTTGTCGACGCTGTTCTCGGCTGGTACCCGTGGCTGGTCGTTCGCGCCCAGTATCACCGCTCCGATCTTCCATGCCGGCGCACTGAAGGCGTCGCTGGATGCCTCGAAGATCGGCAAGGACATCGGCATCGCGCAGTACGAGAAGGCGATCCAGCAGGCTTTCAGCGAAGTGGCCGATGCGCTGGCCAGGCGTGATCACCTGACCGCGCAGATGGACGCGCAACGCGCGCTGGTCGCTGCCAGCCAGCGCAGCTACACGCTGGCCGATGCGCGTTACCGCACCGGGCTGGACGGCTACCTGCAGTCGCTGGACGCACAGCGCAACCTGTATGCCGCGCAGCAGGACCTGATCGCGTTGCAGCAGCAGGAGGCGGGCAACCGGGTGACCTTGTTCAAGGTGCTGGGTGGTGGCGCGGACGCGCGGTAACGCGAACTGCTTTGG
>NZ_JAOCEW010000047.1:0-29906 GCF_029841665.1 Stenotrophomonas sp. GD03819 | reverse complement strand
CCGGACCCACCCCGCCAACCCTCAGGAGACCAGCTTTTGCTGTTGCTTCGGCTGTTGCCGTTGCATTGAGCAGGTGCAGGGCGCAGCCCTGCAAAAGAAAACTCCCTACCTCATGGCCACTGCATCTCGCCCTTGGCCACCTTCGCACTCAGCTCCAGCGATGCGACGCCATCCAGCTTCGGGTAGCGCGACTGCATTGCTTTCACCAGTGCCGCACTGTCCTTGGCCTTCGCCGCCTCGGCATCGAACGCGCGGATGTAATCTGCGGTGAAGCGCAGCGCACTCGAATCCAGTGCGGCACCCGGTGCGTAATGCCCCGGTACCACTACTTTCGGCTTCAACGCCTGCAACCGCTGCAGGGTCTGCAGCCAGTCGGTGTGCGACTTCGGCGTCTGCGTGTCGGCCATCCACACGTGCTCGCCCGCCACCACCGGAATGCCACCGACGATCGCGCGCAGCGACGGCACCCACAGCACTGTGCGGTCCGGGGTCGGTCCGTCCAGGCCGATCAGCGGCAGGCGCTGGCCTTCCAGCTGCAGGGCATCGCCATCCAGCACCTGCGGCACCACGATGCGGGCCGGCACGTCGGCACCCATCTTCGGGCCCCAGTAGGCCAGCTTGCCGGCCTGTGTCTGCTGGATGTGGGCAACGGTCTGCGCGGTAGCGACGATGCGCGCCTTCGGGAACGCATCCTGCAGCGTGGCCAGGCCGAAGTAGTAGTCCGGATCGCCGTGGCTGATGTAGATCGTGGTCAGCTGCTTGCCGCTGGCGCGGATCAGCTCGACCAGCTTGCGCGCGTCGCTGGCACCGAACTGCGCATTGACCAGGATCGCGTCGTGGCGGCCTTCGATCAGCACCGAGGACACCGAGAACATTGCCTGCGGACCGGGATGGAAGGTCTGCAGGTGCAGCTGGGATTTCGTTGCCGTGGCCGGCACCGGGGTGGCCGATGCGGCCATCAGCGGCGCACTGGTGAAGCTGGCGGCCAGGGCGAGGGGAAGCAGCAGGGCAGCGGTACGCATGGGAATTCCTTGTGTAGAGCCGGGCCAATGCCCGGCTGCATGTTCGCGTAGAGCCGAGCGCGGGCTTGGCTCTACATGGGACGTGCGTGGATCAATACGCTGCAGTGATGATCTGCTTCGGATACGCGTGCGCTTCCAGCTCGGCGACGAACGCCGCGCCATAGTCGGCGTAGCTGATGCGGCTGTGGCCGCTGGTATCGGCCAGGAACGCTTTGGGCTGCACGCGGTACTGGCCGCGCTCTTCGCCCGGGCCGATTTCTGCGGCCGGCGAGAAGAAGGTCCAGTCCAGGTCGTCCACTGCCTGCAGGCGGTTGAACGCCTCGCGATGGGCCAGCGCGTACGGCTTGTAGGCCTCCGGGAAGTCGGGGGTATCGACCAGCTGCACGCCGGGCGCGACTTCCAGGCTGCCGGCACCACCGACCACCACCAGGCGCGGTACACCGGCCTTGCGTGCGGCGGCGGCCAGCTGCGCGGCGACCTCGCCCACACGGCCGATGTCATCGCCGGGGCGCGGGCCGTAGGCACTGGCCAGCACGTCGTGGCCGGCAATGGCGGCGACCAGCGCATCCAGGTCATCCAGCGAGGCGACCACCGGATGCGCACCGGCCAGTTCAGCCGGAAGGTCCTGCGCGCTGCGCACGATGACAGTGAGTTCGTGGCCGCGGGCCAGCGCGTGGCGGGCGATCTGGCGGCCGATGTTGCCGGTGGAACCAACGAGGGCGATTTTCATGGCAGGACTCCGTGGGGTGGTGTGGGGTGGGAATGGGGCCACTCTAGGCTGCTGCAGTTGATCGAAAAACAGCGTATAACGCGCTTGTTTGTTGCATAAATCGAGCATATGGACCGACTGACCGCCATGACCGTGTTCGTCGAGGTCGCCGAGCGCGGCAGCCTCACCGCCGCTGCCGAGGTGCTGGACATGTCGCGGGCGATGGTCACCCGCTACCTGGCCGAGGTTGAAGGGTGGCTGGGTGCGCGCCTGCTGCACCGGACCACGCGCCGGATCAGCCTGACCGGCCCCGGCGAGGCGGCGCTGGCGCGCTTCCGGCAGATGTTGGCGATCGGCGAAGAACTGCAGGGCGAGCTGGCCAGTGATGATCCCGAGCCGCACGGAACGCTGCGGGTGACCGCCAGCGTCTCATTCGGGCAGAGTCACCTGGCACGGGCCGTGGCCGGCTTCGTTGCGCGCCATCCGGCGGCACGCATCGAGCTGCTGCTGGTCGACCGCACGGTGAACCTGGTGGAAGAGCGGGTGGACCTGGCCGTGCGCATCGCGCGCCAGATCGACCCCAGCCTGATCGCACGGCGCCTGGCCACCTGCCGCTCGGTGTTGTGCGCGACGCCGTCCTACCTGCAGGCGCGTGGCACGCCGACCGCCCCCGAGCACCTGGCCGCGCACAACTGCCTGACCCACCATTACGTCGGTAAAAGCCTGTGGCAACTGCACCGCGATGGACGTTCGCTGTCGGTGGCGGTGGGCGGCAACATCAGCGCGAACGAGGCCTCGCTGCTGCTGGAGGCGGTGCGGGCCGGTGCCGGTATCGCCATGCTGCCGACCTACCAGGTGGCGCCGCTGCTGCGCAGTGGCGAGCTGATCGAACTGCTGCCCGAATTCAGCCTGGACGAACTCGGCATTCATGCCGTGTACGCGTCACGGCGCCAGCAGCCCGCTATCATGCGGCGATTCCTGGATTTCCTGGGCGAGTGTTTCGCCAGCCCGGCCTTCCAGGATCTGGATTGGCGCCCACCGGGCAAGGAGAACACATGAACCATGGACAGGCCTTGATCGACCACAACCGTGCTGCCTGGGACCGCCAGGCCAGCGAAGTGCGCGAATGGTCGCGCCCGGTGGAAAGTTCAACGATTGCCGCCGCGCGCGAAGGCCGCTGGCAGGTGCACCTGACGCCCCGCGCGCTGCCGCTGGACTGGATGGGTGATGTGCGCGGCCGTCGCATCCTGTGCCTGGCCTCGGGCGGTGGCCAGCAGGCACCGGTGCTGGCCGCTGCGGGCGCTGACGTCACCGTGTTCGACCTGTCCGACGGGCAGCTGGAACAGGACCGCAGGGTCGCTGCGCGCGATGGCCTGCAGCTGCGCACCGTGCAGGGTGACATGCGGGATCTGCACGTGTTCGCCAACGACAGTTTCGACGTGGTGTTCCACCCGATCTCGAACCTGTACGTGCCTGACGTGCGCCCGGTGTGGACCGAATGCCGCCGTGTGCTGGCACGCGATGGCATGCTGATGGCCAGCTTCTACAACCCGGTGCTGTTCGTCGGTGCGCGCGAACCGCAGCTGGATGCACAGGGCCTGATCCGGCCGCAGTACGCCATTCCCTATTCGGACCTGGAAGACCTGCCGCCGGCCGAGCGCGAGGCGAAGCTGGCACGGGGCGATGCACTGACCTTCGGCCACAGCCTGACCGAACTGATCGGTGGCCAGCTTGATGCCGGCTTCATCATCGATCGCTTCATGGAGGACTGGCAGCCGCAGCCGCGTTTCCTGATCGACCGTTACCTGCCCACGTTCCTGGCTACCCGCGCGCGCCGGATCGGCTGAGGCGGATCGGTGCAAAAACCAGCGGCGTACAATGGACGGCCCCACGTCATGCAGGTGCCGTCCCTTGTCGTATCCGTATCCACTGGTCGTGTTCGACCTTGATGGCACGCTGGTCGACAGCGCAGCTGATATCGCCGAAGCGCTGAACCGCACGCTGGAGGACATCGGTGTGGCACGCGTACCGGAAGCCACGGTGCTGGGCTGGATCGGCGACGGTGTGCGCCGCCTGGTCGAACAGGCCGTGCATGCCACCGGCCGCGAAGTCGACCTGGCCGAGGTCATGCCGGTCTTCATGGTGCACTACCGCGAATGCCTGCTGCGCAGCCCGCGCCTGTTCGATGGCGTGGGTGAAGCGCTGGCGCAACTGCGTGCACGCAACGTGCCGCTGGCGATCTGCACCAACAAGCCCGAAGCGCTGGTGCCACCGCTGCTGCAGCACCTGGGCATCGGTGATGCGTTCGCGCTGATACTGGGCGGCGATTCGCTGCCGCAGCGCAAGCCCAGTGGCGAACCGCTGCGGCACATCGCTGCGCACTTCGGGCTGCCGGTGGACGCCTGCCTGATGGTGGGTGATTCGTTGACCGACTACCGCGCCGCCGAAGAGGCAGGCATGCCGATCGCGCTGGTGCGTTACGGCTACCCGCGCGGCCTGGACATGGCCACCGCGCATGCCGTGGCGGTGATCGACGATCTGCGTGAATTGCCGGGGTTGGCCGCCGGCGTCCCGGTGTAGAGCCGAGCCCATGCTCGGCTGCTTTGCTGCCTGAGCCGAGCATGGGCTCGGCTCTACAGAGAAAGCGCCGGGAATGCCCGGCGCGTTTCCTCATTTCGGCTGGTAACGCACGTTCAACTGGTACTCACGGCCCGGCTGGTTGAACCACGCCACCGTCTCATACCTGCGGTCGAAAACGTTGGCGGCACGCGCCAGCAGCGACCACTCCGGTGTCAGCGCGTACTCGGTGCGCAGGTCCAGCGTGCCGTAGCCGCCAACCTTCACCGAGTTGCTGGCGTTGTCAAAGCGCTTGCCCGCGCCCTGTACGGTCAGGCCGGCGCGGAAATCGCCGAAGCGACGGTCAATGTCCAGGCGCGCAGTCTGCTGTGCACGGCGCGGCAGCCAGTTGTCAAACTGGGTGCTGCCGTGGGTGCGGTTGCGCGGGTCGGTGTAGCTCAGCTGCGCGTTGATGTCGAAGCCGGCCAGCAGCACGCCACCGGTCAGCTCGGCACCACGGATGCGCGCCTTCTCCACCTGCTGCATTTTCATCGTGGACGCATCGTAGGTGATCAGGTCATCGATGCGGGTTTCGTACACATCCATGCCCCAGTGCCAGCCCTGGCCCTGCTGCGAAACGCCGAGGTTGGCGCTCTTGGACTTCTCCGGATTCAACGTCGGCACGCCGCTCCACGGGTCGTACAGGTCGCTGAAGGTCGGTGCCTTGAACGCGGTGCCGTAGCTGGCGTTGACGCGCAGGCCGTGGCCCAGTTCCATCGCCCAGCCAACGCTGCCGGTGGCGTGGTTGCCGAACTGCTGGTTGTCGTCGTTGCGGGCGCTGGCCTGCAGTTGGTGGCGGCCGAAGCGGCCCTGGTACTGCACGAACACGCCGGTGTTGCGGCGGCTGTCGACGAGATACCCGGCGCTGCTGCCGTCCAGATTGTCTTCGCTCCAGTCCACGCCGGCACTCAGCAGCTGGCCCTCGGCCACACCGAAGTCACCCTGCAGCGAGGCGCTGTCACGATGGGTCTGCGCGCTGCCAAACACCCCCGGTGCGCCGAAGTTGTCGGATTCATTGTCGCTGCGGCCGACGTTGGCGGTGAACGCCAGGCGCTCCGACGGGGTGTAGCGCACCTTGCCGGCCAGCACCTGCTGGCGGGTCTCGGAGTAGTTGTAGTAGCCGTCGTAATGGTTCTTGCCATCGGCGCGCAGTGCGCTGCCTTCCACGTTCCACTGGTCGTTGAAGCTGTAACCGCCGCGCAGGCTCTTGGACAGGTTGCGGTAGCCGTCGCGGTCGTGCTCGTCGGCAAAGCAGCCCGCGGTGAACACCGAGGAAGAACCGCGGCAGGCATCGATGCCGTCGGAATGCTGGTAGGCGATGTCGGCACCGAACCAGCCGCGCTCAGTGCCGCCACCAATGCCGCCGCTGGCTTCGCGCAGCCCGTTGCTGCCGCCGCCGAGCTGGAAGTGCGGAGCGAAATCGCCCTGGTTGCGACGGGTGAAGATCTGGATCACGCCACCGATGGCGTCGGCACCGTACAGACTGGACTGCGGGCCGCGAACGATTTCGACGCGCTCGATTTGCGCCAGCGGCAGGTCCTGGTACATGGCCAGGCCGAGGTCGGCACTGTTGATGCGCACGCCGTCGACCAGCACCACGGTGTGGCCCGAGTTGGTGCCGCGCAGGAACAGCGAGCTCTGCTTGCCGAGGCCGCCGGCATTGGTCAGGTTGATGCCGGCGCGGCCGCGCAGCAGCTCCTGCAGCGAGGTGGCCTGGCTGGATTCGATCTGCGCGCGGTCGATCACCTGCGCCGGCGCGATACTGTCCTGCAGCGCGATCGGGGTGCGGGTGGCAGTGACCAGGATCTGGTCGAGCGCAGTGGTGTCATCGGCGGCCTGGGCCAGCGCGGGCAGGGTGGCCAGCACGGCCAGGGACAGCATTCGGGACTGCAGCTTCATGGGGGACTCCAGGTGCCACGCACGCCCGCGTGGCGAAGGGGAGGAGCCGCGAAGGCAGGCATGCGCCGACGCCGCAGCGCAGGCTGCGGTCATCCAGCGCCATGCCCACCGCATCGCGACCTGAGGCTTCCGGGCCGGTCTCCGGGCTTGCCGCCGGGTGGCCTGGGGCCACCGTCCAGGCGCCTTCCCATGCCTGCGGCACAGTGGCGGTGTAGCCTGGAACTGACGTGCTTACCGTTGCGGGGGCAGCACCGGCCTGGCGTGGAATCACGCGTCACCGGCTTCCCGTTTCAACCTGCCGGCCACGGCCGCAGGTCACCTGGAAGTGCGCGCAGTCTACGGCATCGCAGGCGGCCCGTAGCGCCGCGCGTGCTCGACTGCCTTTGCCGTGCCTTTAGAATGGCCCCTTGATCCCGTGGTGCCGTTGCCGATGTCCGCCTGTTTTCCGCTGTTCCCGCGTCGCCTGTACAGGACGCGCGCATGATCCTCGACCTGGTCCGCCATGCCGGCAACGGTCGCGATGAGTTCCTCGATGGCCGCAACGATCCACCGCAGCTGGCCCGCCTGCCGCAGGAACTGGTCGACGCCTACGCCGCGCAGCCCTGGGAGCGGGTGATCAGTTCGCCACGGCTGCGCTCGCTGCACACGGCGATGGCCCTGGCCACCCCGCGTGGGCTGGACGTGGAAGCGGACGAGGAATGGGAAGAGCTGGATTTCGGCGATTGGGACGGGCAGTCGCTGTTCGACCTGCCGGAGGATGCACTGGCGGCCTTCCACGCCGATCCGCATGCATTCCCGCCGCCCAACGGCGAAAGCTGGGGCCACTTTGAACGGCGCATCGCGCGCGCGCTCGATCGCCTGCTCGATGAGGACGATCCGGTGCCGACGCTGGTGGTCAGCCATGGTGGCCCGCTGCGCATGGTGCTGTCGCAGGTCTGCGGCCTGCCAATGTCGTTGTGCTGGGCCCTGCGCATCGACCACGGCACGCGGCTGCGGGTGTGGCTGGAACGCGGTGAGGTCGGGCTGGTGGGCGAGCTGCTGGAGCTGCAGCAGCCCTGATCTGCTCTTGTAGAGCCGAGCCATGCTCGGCTGCACTTCGATCAGAAAAGCCAGCCGAGCGTGGGCTCGGCGCTACAGAAGGGCGCGGCTCAATCCTCGTCCGCGCCCTCGGCAACGCTGTCTTCAGCGTCATCGTCGGCATCGAAGCGCTGCTCATGTACCGGGCCCGACGCCGGGCCGGCCGCCTTCAGCGGATGCGCGGCGATGCGTGCTTCGTAATCCTGCACCAGCGCCTCACGCTGCGGCTCGCTCAGTTCCTGCCAGTGGCAGTCCAGCAGCGCGCCTTCCAGCGAGTACAGCAGGTTCAGGCTGGGCTTGAAGCCCGCGCGCTTGACCTTGACGAAGGCGCCGACTGCGCCGGTCGCAACCAGGTCCTCGCGGCTGCGCAGGCCGACCTGGCGCAGCCACGCCGCACTTTTCGGGCCGATGTTGCGCAACTTCGGTGCGCTCATCCCAGCGCCTCGACGAACACGCGGGCGATGGCTTCCAGGCCGGCCTGGTCGTCGGCATCGAAGCGTCCGACCTTCGGGCTGTCGATATCGAACACGCCGATCAGTTCATCACCGCGCAGCAGCGGCACCACCAGCTCCGAACGCGAGGCCGAATCGCAGGCGATGTGGCCGGGGAAGGCATCGACGTCGTCCACGCGCTGGGTCACGCGCTGGCTGGCGGCGGCACCACACACGCCCTTGTCCAGCGGAATGCGCACGCAGGCCGGCAGGCCCTGGAACGGGCCGACCACCAGCTCCTTGCCGTCGTACAGGTAGAAGCCCACCCAGTTCAGGTCGGGCAGGGCGTGGTAGACCAGTGCCGAGAGGTTGGCCGCGTTGGCGATGCGGTCGGACTCGGCGTAGACCAGGCCACGGGCCTGTTCCAGCAGCTGGGCGTATTGTTCCGGCTTGCTGCCGGTGAGCGAGGCATTGGCGAACATGGCTGCAGTCTAGCAAGCGCGCCGGGCCGGCGATAATGCACGCACTGTTGCCCTGTTGGAGCCCATCGATGCCGTTGCCCGCTACGCTGCCGCCCGCCCTGTTCGTTACCGGCACCGACACCGAAATCGGCAAGACCGCGGCCAGCACCGCGCTGCTGCATGCACTGCGCCAGCGTGGCCTGCGCGCGGTGGGCATGAAGCCCGTGGCCAGCGGCAGCGAGGATCTGGGGCAGGGCCTGCGCAACGAAGACGCATTGGCGCTGCAGGCGGCCAGCTGGCCGGTACCGGACTATGCCGATCTGAACCCGTATGCGTTGCGGCAGCCGCTGGCACCGGAGCTGGCCGCTGCCGAGGACGGCGTGCAGGTGGCGCTGGCGCCGATCGTGGCCGCGTTCGAGCGTCTGCGCGCGCAGGCCGATGTGGTGGTGGTGGAGGGTGTTGGCGGTTGGCTGGCGCCGGTCTCGGCCACGCTGGATCAGCTCGACCTGGTGCGCGCGCTGAAGTTGCCGGTGCTGCTGGTGGTGGGCATGCGGCTGGGCTGCGTCAACCACGCGCGATTGACCGCGCAGTCGCTGCAGGCCAGCGGCGTGGAGTGCCTGGGCTGGATCGGCAACCACATCGACCCGGCGATGCAGCGGCAGGATGAAAACTTCGCCACGCTGCGGCAGCGCCTGCCGATGCCGTGCTGGGGGCGGCTGCCGCATCTTCCGGGGGAGGATGGCCAGATCCTGAGCACGCACCTGCTCGATTGACCTGCTTCCTGTAGAGCCTAGCCCATGCTCGGCTCAGCGGGGACCATTGGCGAAGGGCAGCCGAGCGTAGGCCCGGCTCTACAGGAGCTGACGCGCCGCCAGCTCCCGCGCAATCGCACCCAGCCGCTCCACCGCGCCGATGAAGCGCGCATCCAGCGTCTGGCAGCACGACAGCCGCAGGCAATGCCGGTAGCGCGCGCCGCGCGAATAGACCTGGCCGGGCATGAACACGATATCCTCCTGCAGTGCACGCTCGAACAGCTCGCGCGTATCCACGCCCGGCAGTTCCAGCCACAGCAGGAATCCGCCCTGTGGTTCGGTGGCGCGGGTACCGGGCGGGAAATGTTCGGCCACCAGCTGGCGCAGCCGCCCCACCTGTTCGCGATACAGACGACGCATGCGATGCAGGTGGTGTTCGTAGCTGCCCGCTTCCAGATAGGCCGCCACCGCGTCGCCAAGCAGCTGCGGCTCGCCACCGGTGGACTGGAATTTCAGCAGCGCGATGCGCTCGGCGAAGCGGCCGCCATCCAGCCAGCCGATGCGGTAATCCGGCGCCAGCGTCTTGGAGAAACCACCGACCACCATCACCCAGCCGTCGCGATCAAAGGCCTTCAGCAAGGGTGCCGGCGGTTCGCAGAACTGCAGCTCGGCATACACCGCATCTTCGATCAGTGGCAGCTGGCGCGCGTTGACCAGTTCTGCCAGGCGTTGCTTGGCCACTGTCGGCATGGTGCAGCCCAGCGGGTTGTGCACGGTCGGCATCACCACCAGTGCGGCCAGCGGCGTGTGCTCGAGCAGCGCATCCAGCGCATCCACGTCGAGCCCGTGCTGCGGGTGTGTGGGCAGTTCGATGGCCTGCAGGCCCAGGTTGGCCAACAACGGGTAGAGATTGAAGTAGGACGGCGCCTCGATGCCCACCGCATCACCTGGCTGGGTGACTGCACGCAACGCCAGCTGCAGCGCTTCCATTGCACCGTGGGTCAGCAGCAGGCGCTCGGCGTGGGTGTGCAGGCCCATGCGCGGACCACGGCGCACGATCTGCGCCAGCAGCCGCGGCGAACCATTCGGGCGCGCGTAGGTCTCCACCGTCTGCTGGCCATGGCGCAGTACCTGCGCGGTGTGCCTGGCCAACTGCGCGCCGGGGTAGAACTGGCGACCGCGCGGGCCGGCGAAGGCCAGGTCGATCACGCCGGGGCGACGTTGTGCCTCCAGTACCCGGGCCATCAGCACCTGCTGCAGTGGTGCGGTGGGCGCGGACGGGGTGTCACGCAGCGAACGTTCCGGCACCGACAGTCGTGGCGCCACCTCGAAACCGGCCTTGGGCCGCGGAATCACCAGGCCGGCGTCCTCCAGCTGGCGATAGGCGGCAATCACCGTGTTCAGGCTGAGCCTGCGCTGCAGGGCCATCTGTCGCAGCGAGGGCAGGCGGCTGCCTACTGGAAGCCGGCCGCCGTGGATGGCCTCGGCCAGTTCGTCGGACAGCCGTTGGTAGCGGGGTGGGATCATCGCGCTCTGGTCATCTGTATCCATCGAATTTCCCGCCATCTGGTGCTGTACCCATGATGATGGCGAGACTAGCATGTCGTTGTCGGCCGGGCCTGATCGGGGTGCGGCCGATACTTCCCAAGCGCACGGCTGGATGGCCGTGCGTCTTTTTTTTTGTGTGTAGAGCCGAGCCCATGCTCGGCTGTACCTCCGCCAACGGCAGCCGAGCATGGGCTCGGCTCTACAGAAGAGCAGCGCCGAGCATCGATCAGCCCTAGGGGAAATGCCGTCAGCGCATCGGCACCAGCGCCGCATCGCGCCGGTACAACGCCGGGAACTGCTTGCCCAGCGCGGCCAGCTTCGGTGCGTCGTAGTAGCGGATGTAGGCCGCCTGCGGGTAGTTCGTCATGTAGTTCTGGTGGTAGCTCTCGGCCGGGTAGAAGTGCTGGCCGCTGACCAGCTGGGTGACGATCGGCGCACGGTAGCTGCCGGTCTGGCCGAGCTGGGCAATGTAGGCGCGGCTGGCAGCCTGCTGGCGTGCGTCGTCAGTGAAAATCGCCGATCGGTACTGGCTGCCGTGGTCCGGCCCCTGGCGGTTGAGCTGGGTCGGGTCGTGCACTACCGAGAAGAACACCTGCATCAGCTGCCCGTAGCTGACCTGGCGCGGGTCGTAGTCGATTTTCACCGCTTCTGCGTGACCGGTACGTCCGCTACTGACGCGCTCGTAGCGTGCATCGGCGCCGCTGCCACCGATGTAGCCGGACACCGCATTGCTCACGCCTTTGACGTGCTGGAACACACCCTGCACGCCCCAGAAGCAACCACCGGCGAACACCACGCTGGCGTGGGGGGCGTCATCGCGGAACGCGGCGTCGCCCGTGGGTGCCGGTAGTGCCTGGGTCTGCGCGCTGGCTTCGAGCGGTGCCGCGATGGCGCCGTGGTCAACGAGTAGCACACCGGCGATCAATGCCGTGGCCACCAGACCTGCAACACCGGCGGCGATGCCCTGTTCAAAGGAGAGTTTCATCGTGTCCTCCCGGTTCAACCGAAGGTGAAGGCATAGGCCTGCACGCCCGCGTCGAGGAACTCGATCTCGAAGCGGTGCGGGCCGACCGTGCCGCGTTGGCGCACCAGCTGGTACAGACGGTGCTCGTTGACCACACCGCTGCCATCGGCACCGACATCGCTGCCGGCATCGGCGGCAGGCAGTGGCTTGCCGTCCAACAACACGCGGAAGCGCACCGGCTTTCCTTCCTGGGTCGGCGCCAGCACCAGGTGCAGGTCGCGCGCATGGAACTGGAAGGCGATGCGGCCACCGGCCTGCTGCAACTGCGCAGCCTCGTCGGTGACGGTCCAGCGCCCCGACAGTCCCCACTGGTTCAACGCCAGGGTGGCCGGCAAGGTGTAGTCGAATGCCGCATCGTTGCGCTGCCCGCCGGGCGAGGCGAACTGCTCGGCGCGGGCGTGGCCCAGATAGGTTTCCGGTGAGCGCAGATTGCCCATGTCGGCCTGCGCGGCCACGCCCTTCAGGTCGGCGGCGGCGGGATCGGCCGGTGGTGGCAGATTCGTCTGTCCGGCTTCGGTCAGCAGTCGACGGATCATCTGTTCCGAGCGCGCGTAGTTGCCTTCGCCGAACTGGTGGCCGCGGATGTTGCCCTGCGCGTCGACGAAGTACTGCGCCGGCCAGTAGCGGTTGTTGAACGCACGCCAGATCGTGTACTGGTTGTCGAGCGCTACCGGGTACTCGACCTTGAGTTGCTGCACGGCCTTCATCACATTGCGCGGGTCACGTTCGAAGGCGAACTCCGGCGTGTGCACGCCGACCACCACCAGGCCGTGGTCACGGTAGCGGCGTTCCCATTCGTGCACGAACGGCATCGCGCGCAGGCAGTTGATGCAGGAGTACGTCCAGAAATCGACCAGTACCACCTTGCCGCGCAGCTGCTGGGCCGTCAGCGGTGGGCTGTTGAGCCAGCCGGTGGCGCCGTCCAGCGCGGGCAGGGTGCCTTCCACCGGCAGCGGTGCATCGACTGCGGCGTTGGCACCGGCCATCATCATCATCGGCGGTGCCGCCGGCTGCGCGCCGGGTACCGCATCCAGCAGGCCCTGCTCGATGCGTGCGGTGCTGACCGTCGAAAGACGGGTGAGCAGGCCGGTATCCCAGCCCATGCCGATCGCCACCACCGCCAGCAGCGCGGCTACGCCCAGCACCTTGCGTAGTGCGTCGCCGAGGCCAAGCCGCGCCTGCAGCGCACGGAACACACGACCGCCCACCCACACCGCCAGTGCCAGCGCGGTGATCGCGCCCAGCGCATACGCCAGCAGCAGGGTGCTGGTGCCGACGCTGGCACCGTGCAGGGCGGCGCCGGTCAGCACCAGACCGAGGATCGGTCCGGCGCACGGTGCCCACAGCAGGCCAGTGGCGATGCCGATCAGCAGCGAGGTCCACGCGCCGCCACGCCCGGCGGCATCGGCCGCATCGGCGCGCGCGCTCAGCCGTGCGCCCACCCGCTGGAACGGTGCCAGCAGATGGTCGGCCAGTCGTGGCCACAGCAGGGCGACTGCGAACAACGCCATCAGCAGCAGGGCGATCCAGCGTCCAACCTGGTTGGCCTGCGCCACCCATTGGCTGCCCACGGCGGCGAGGCTGGCGACCACGGTGAAGGTCAGTGCCATGCCCAGCAGCAACGGCAGCGTGCTGCGCAGGAACGGGCGGTCGGCACGCGCGAACACGAACGGCAGCACCGGCAGGATGCAGGGGCTGAGCAGGGTCAGCGCGCCCCCGAGGTAGGCAAGCAGCAACAGCAGCATCGTCAGGCTCCGGAAGCAGGGGAAGAACCGACCGGCACCCGCCAGCCGTCGGCGGTGCCATCCGTGGCGCCGGGAACGAACACCAACGCCGCACCGTTCATGCAGTAGCGCAGCCCGGTCGGGCGCGGACCATCGTTGAACACATGGCCGAGGTGGCCGCCACAGCGGCGGCAGTGCACCTCCACCCGCAGCATCCCGAAGGTGACGTCCCGGTCTTCGCCGATGGCGTTGTGCAGCGGCGCCCAGAAGCTGGGCCAGCCGGTGCCGCTCTCGAACTTGGTGGACGAGGAGAACAGCGGCAGCGCACAACCGGCGCAGGCGAAGGTGCCCTGGCGGTGTTCCTTGTTGAGCGGGCTGCTGTAGGGGCGCTCGGTGGCCTGCTGGCGCAGTACGGCGTACTGCGCCGGGGTCAGCTGCCGGCGCCACTGTGCATCGCTGTGCATGACCTCGAACTGTCGCGACGGGCGCGCTTCGGCGGCCGCCGGGGCGGCGCGGCTGCAGGCCCCCAGGCCGAACAGGCCGGCGGCGGTGGCAACACCGCCCAGGCCCAGCAGATGGCGGCGGGACAGGGACATGGCGTACTCCGGGAAGGGGCGACGGGGCCATGCTGCGCCCGCCCGGGTCAATGAATCCTCACGCAGGATTCAATTTTTCGTGAGGTATCGGCGGCCGTCCCGCGCCACAATGCAGCCAGCCTCCCCACTGGCCCCGAGCTGCCGATGTCGACCAAACGCGTGCTGATCGTTGAAGACGATGCCCACATCGCCGACCTGCTGCGCATGCATCTGGGCGATGAGGGTTACGACGTCGCCCATGCCGCCAGTGGCGATGCCGGCCTGCGCCTGCTTGAGCAGGATGGTCCGTGGGATGCGCTGGTGCTGGACGTGATGCTGCCCGGCGTGGACGGCCTGCAGGTCTGCCAGCGTGCACGCGCGATGGCGCGCTATGTGCCGATCATCATCATCAGCGCGCGCGGCAGCGAAACGCAGCGCATCGTTGGCCTGGAACTGGGCGCGGACGACTACCTGGCCAAGCCCTTCTCGATGCCGGAACTGGTGGCACGGGTGCGCGCATTGCTGCGCCGCGCCGAGGCGATGGCGCAGAGCGCACGCATCGATGCCGGCGCGATCGAGCTGGGTGGGCTGCAGCTGGACCCGGTTGCACGCACCGCCTCGGTGGACGGCAACGCGCTGGAGCTGACCCCGCGCGAGTTCGACCTGCTGCTGTTCTTCGCCCGCCATCCAGACCAGGTGTTCGCACGCATGGAACTGCTCAACCAGGTCTGGGGCTACCAGCACGATGGCTACGAACACACGGTCAATACCCACATCAACCGACTGCGCAGCAAGATCGAGCCCGATCCGGCCAATCCGCGGCGGCTGCTGACGGTGTGGGGGCGCGGCTACAAGCTGGTCGACCCGGCCGGGGCGGCGGCATGATCAAGCCGAACCTGTGGCAGAAGCTGGCAGCGGTGATCGTCGCGCTGATGCTGATGTGCTGCATGGCGCTGCTGGCACTGCAGATGCGTGCCAACACCCGCCACGAGCAGGAGGTGGTGCAGCGGCTGTCGCTGGGCCTGGCCGAGCACATCGCCCAGCGCAGCGAGCTGATGGATACCAGCGGCATGCGCGACGCCGCGGTGCGCGCGCTGTTCGGCCAGTTGATGGCGGTCAACCCCAGCGTCGAGGTCTACCTGCTGGACGACCAGGGCCGCATCCTCGGCCACGATGCGCCCAGTGGGCACCTGGTGCGCAACCGGGTGGACGTGGCGCCACTGCGCCGCCTGCTGGCCGGTGCGCCGTTGCCGATCCTGGGCGATGACCCGCGCAGTGCGGATGGGCGCAAGGTGTTCAGTGCAGCACCGCTGATCGTGCAGGGCCGGCAGGCCGGCTATGTGTACGTGGTGCTGGTCGGCGAGCACCGGCAGATGCTGGCCGACGATCTTGCCGCCGGCAGCCAGTGGAACACCACCTGGTGGTCGGTGGTGCTGGTCGGCAGCCTGGGCCTGCTGGCCGGGCTGGTGGCGTTCTACTGGGTGACCCGCCCGCTGCGACGGCTGACCCGGCGCATCCAGGCGTTCGACATCGACGCACCCACGCCATTGCCGCCGCCGGAGCCGCTGCGCCCCGGCGAGCGCGACGAACTGGTGATCCTGGAGCACGCGCACGCACAGATGGCGCAGCGGCTGGGAGAGCAATGGCAGCAGCTGCGCCAGCAGGACCTGCAGCGCCGCGAGCTGGTCGCCAACATCTCGCACGACCTGCGTACGCCGTTGTCGTCACTGCACGGCTATCTGGAAACGCTGGCATTGAAGGACGCCACGCTGTCGCCGGATGAGCGCCGCCGCTACCTCGGTATCGCGCTGGCGCAGAGTGCCAAGGTTGGCCGGCTGGCACGTGCGCTGTTCGAGCTGGCGCGGCTGGAACATGGCGAAGTGCGCCTGGAGTGGGAAGTGTTCGCGCTGCCGGAACTGCTGCAGGACGTACTGCAGAAGTTCGAGCTGGCCGCGCAGGCGCGCAACCAGCGCCTGCACGCCGGGTTCCCGCCGGGCCTGCCGCTGGTGCGTGCCGATCTGGGCCTGGTCGAGCGGGTGCTGACCAACCTGCTCGACAACGCGTTGCGGCATGCGCCGGAGGGTGGCCGGATCGAGGTGTGCCTGCGCGCGACGCCGGACAGCGTGGAGGTGAGTGTTGCCGACGACGGCCCCGGCGTAGCCCCCGCGCTGCGTGCGCAGCTGTTCCAGGCGCCGGCCGCGCTGGGCGCACGACGCGGTGACAACGGTGGCCTCGGCCTGCTGATCGTGCAGCGCATCGTGCAGCTGCATGGGCGCCGGATCGAACTGCGCGACAGCGAGCGGGGTGCGCTGTTCGTGTTTGCCTTGCCGCGCGCGGAACCGGCGGTCTAGCAGGTCGTCTCGCCCTCCACGGCACCGCCGCTTTCCAGTGGCAGGTGCAGGCGGATACAGGCACCGCCCAGTTCGGAGTCGATCACTTCAACGTGGCCGCCATGCTTGTCGGCCACCACCTGCACCAGCGCCAGGCCGAGGCCGAAACCGGGGCTGCCCGGATCCAGCCGCACATAGGGTTGCAGCACCTGGCCGCGCAGTTCGGGCGCGATGCCTGGGCCGTCGTCCTCCACCTGCAGGCACAGCCAGCCATCGTTGACGGTGCTGGCGATGCGGATCTGCCGCCGCGCGTAGCGCAGGGCATTGCCAAGCAGGTTGCGCAACGCCAGTTCCAGCATGTGCCGGTTGACGTTGACCAGCCCTGCCGGCGACAGCGCCTGCTGCACGGGCATCGGCAGCGGCGCGAACTGGGCCACCACGCCGCGCACCAGTGCCGCCAACTGCAGGCGCTGGCGGGTCAGCTGGTGACAGCGACCGAGTGCGGCGTACTCGACGCCGGCGTCGGTGAGGTGCTGCAGCCGATCGACATCGGTGCGCAGGCCGCCCAGCGCATCGCGCTGTATCTCGTCCAGCGCAGTGTCCTCCAGGTCGGCCAAGCCGAAGCGCATCCGTGCCAGCGGCGTGCGGACCTCGTGTGCCACCGCCTGGGCCAGCACGCGCTGGCTTTCCAGCAGCTGCTGCAGCTGCTCGGCCATGTGATTGAAGGCATTGGCCAGCGGCCGCACCAGCGCGGTGCCGGCGCGTGGCGCGCGCGTGTCCAGCTGGCCGTCGCGCATCTGCCGGGCGGCCTGGGCCAGCTGCGAGACGTCGCGCCACAGGCGGTAGACCATCACGTACATCGGCAGCGCCACGGCCACCATCAGGATCAGCAGCAGGATCGCCACGCCGGACACTTCGCTGTCCTGCCAGCCTTCCTCCGGCAACGCTTCATCCAGTGGCCCCAGCATCACGGCATAGTCGCTGTCACCGATCCGCTGCAGGCTGCGCATGTGTTCGAGGTCGATCTGCACCCGGCCGTTGTTGAGCGGCGGTCGCTGGCTGGCCGACAGCTCTTTTTCCGCCTCGGCCAGCGGCACCATCCGCAGGGCATAGGCGAAGTCGGCGTCGAGCCCGCGTGCCAGCGCCGGCCATTGCTCGCGCGGTGTTTCCGCGAAGCGTTGCTGCAGCAGCGCATGGGTGCCACGCATCTCGGCCAGCAGGCTGGCTTCGGTGCGGTCTTCCAGCAGTGCATCCCAGGCCCACAGGCCCAGCACGATCAGCAGCAGGTGGGCGACCAGGAAGCCGATGCCGTAGCGCAGGAAGTGGAAGGCGTGGCCGCGCATCGCCGAAGGCGTGCGCTTCATCCCCATGCCGAGCGGCTGAACAGGTAGCCGCGTCCACGCACGGTCTTGATCCGCTCCGGTTGTTCAGGGTTGTCGCCCAGCTTGCGGCGCAGGCGCGAGATGCGTGCATCGATCGAACGGTCCAGGCCATCAAAGGCGATGCCACGCAGGCCGCGCAGCAGTGCATCGCGGTCCAGGATCTGGCCGGCGTTGCTGGCCAGCAGGAACAGCAGGTCGAACTCGGCCGTGGTCAGCTCCAACAGGCCGCCCTGCAGGTGCACATTGCGGGTGGACGGGTCGATGTTCAGCTCGCCGAAGCGCAGGCTGCCGTCGCGCGGTTCGACCCGGCGATGGCGGCGCAGGTGCGCACGCAGGCGGGCCAGCAGCACCCGCGGTTCGATGGGTTTGCCGATGTAATCGTCGGCCCCCAGCTCCAGTCCCAGCACCTGGTCGATGTTGTCGGTGCGGGCGGTCAGCACACAGATGATGCCGTCATAGTGGGGCCGGATCTGCCGACACACTTCGAAACCATCCTGGTCGGGCAGGCCGACATCGAGCAGGACCAGGGCCGGCTTCTCGGCCAGGATCCGGGCCACCGCGCGCTCACCACTGCGCTCATGGGCCACCTGGTAGCCATGCCGCTGCAGATAGTCGCTGACCATCGTACCCAGGCGGGCATCGTCTTCGACCAGTACGATATCCAGCATTTTCAAGGCCTCCGTGGGGCATACGTACCGCCACGGCACGAGCGCGGCGATGCTATCCCAGCCTTCGGGCCACCCGGGTCCAGGGGGCGGGCGCCATTCAGCCGGGGTTGCTGGCGCGCGGGCCGGGCCTCAGGCCTGGCAACAACTTGGCGTCCAGCATAGCTTGTTGCCGTTACAAAACGTTACCTTCGTGATACGTCTGGTGACCATCGCTGACAGCAAAGCGACTGACGCGGGGCAGGTGCGGCGCCGAGCATGGAGTCTCCTCCGCTCCGCGTGCCGTTCCCATGTCGCCCGCCGCCCCCTGCCTGCTGAACCCGTCCCGCCGCTGCCGCTGCGGAGGTGCCCGATGAGCGGCGTGGTCGGCGCCTGGCTGCCCCCCGCCGAGGACGAACAGCTGCTGCAGCAGCTGGCGCCGATGCTGCGCGCCCTGCAGCAGCGCGGCCGGGGCCGCATCGGCTACTGGACCGACGCCGAGGCCGGCCTCGCGCTGGGCCACTGCCGGGCACCCACCGATACGCCGTTGCAGCCGCTGAGCTCGGACTGCGGCCGTTACGTGCTGTGCCTGGACGGCCGGCTGTACAACCGTGGCGACCTGCAGGCGCAGCTGCGCGATCTGCCGCGCAGCTGCAGTGATGCCCGGCTGCTGCTGCAGGCGATCGTTGAATGGGGCGTGGAGCGCGCGCTGTCGCGTGTCGAAGGCGCCTTCGGTTTCAGCGTATGGGACCGTGAGTCGCGCGCGTTGTGGCTGGCGCGTGATCCGGTTGGTGAGCGGCCGCTGTACTACGGCTGGTTCCAGGGCCAGTTCCTGTTCGCCTCGGAAATGAAGGCGCTGCAGGCCTTCGCCGGCTTCGCGCCGAGCATCGACCAGGATGCGCTGAGCCTGCTGCTGCGCCACGACTATGTGCCGGCGCCGCACACCATCTACCGGGGCATCCACAAGCTGGTGGCCGGCGCGGTGCTGCGCGTCGATCTGGATGACCACGCTGCCGGCGGTTCCAGCCAGGCGACGGAAGGGGGGACGCGCTACTGGTGTGCACGCGATGCGATGCAGCGTGCGCTGCAGGAGCCCCTGCAGCCGACGCCGAGCCTGGAACAGGCCACCGACCAGCTGGAAGCCGTACTGCAGAAGGCCATTGCCGCACGCATGCATTCGCCATTGGCGTGTGGCGCGTTCCTGTCCGGCGGCACCGACTCGTCGCTGGTGACCGCGATGATGCAGGCCCAATCGACCTTGCCGATCGAGGCGTGGACGGTCGGTTTCGACGATCCCGGCCATGACGAAAGCGATTGGGCCTCGCAGGTCGCGCGCCATCTGGGCGTGCAGCATCATCTGCACCGGATGGATGCGCGGCAGGGCCTGGACCTGCTGCAGCGGCTGCCGCAGGTCTGGTGCGAGCCGTTCGCTGATGCCTCGCAGCTGCCCACCCTGCTGGCCAGTGAACTGCTGGGTGCGCGCAAGCCGGTGGCGCTGACCGGTGACGGCGGCGATGAGCTGTTCTTCGGTCACCCGAGCTATGGCCGCGCGCTGCGCAATGCACGCCTGTGCGGTGGCCTACCGGACTGGGTGCGCGACCTGGCACGGCGCAGCGGCAACCGCATGAACGTGGAGCGTGGCCGCCTCGGCGGTTGGCGTGCGCTGGTGGCCGAGGTCGCTGCCAACGATGTGGAAGGGCATTACCTGCAGCGGGTCACCCGCTGGCGCCAGCCGGCGCAGGTGGTGCTGGGCGCGCGCGAACCGATCACGATCTTCCAGCAGCAGGACACTGCGCTGCCGGCCGAGGCGCGTATCCAGCTGCTGGATTTCCGCATGGACCTGGCCGAGGGCATTCTCGCCAAGGTCGATCGTGCCGGCATGGCAGCGGGCGTTGAAACGCGTGCGCCGCTGCTGGACATGGAGGTGGTGCGCTTGGCCTGGCGCCTGCCGCAGCATCTGAAGTACCACGACGGCGAGCACAAGCGGATTCTCAAGCACCTGCTGGCACGCTACCTGCCCGAGCCGCTGGTGTACCGCCCCAAGCGCGGTTTCGGTCCGCCGATGGCACGTTGGTTGGCAGGCCCGCTGCGCGATTGGGCGGAGGCGCTGCTGGATCCGCAGCTGCTGCGCAACCAGGGCTGCTTCGATGCGGCGCGCGTGCGCGGTATCTGGGAAGCGTTCCTGCGCGGCGAGCGCAAGTGGCACACGCACCTGTGGAACGTGCTGATGTTCCAGGCGTGGCACCAGCACTGGCACGGTGGTCGCGGGCGCTGAGGTTCCTTTGCGGTGTGTTCTGCGTGGCGTGTGGCGGATTCGTTCTGCGTGGCGCAGGGCGGAGACCCTTGCGTACGAATGTCCTCCGGCGCCGGCCGTTGGCCGTCACCTCCCCCTTTACTTCGTACGCAAGGGCCTCCGCCCTGCGTTCGGAGTTCGTCGGTGCCTCATTGAAAAGTTGCCATGAGCACTGAGCTTTAGCTGCCGTAAGCCGAGCCTCGTCGGGGCGGGCAGGGGCTGGGCAAAGTAAAGGAGGAGGTGACGGCCAACGGCCGGCGCCGGGGGACATTTGCCCAGGCCCCTGCCCGCCCCGGCGGGGCCCATCAGCTCGCAGGAAATCCAGACGAGGAAGCGCTCTTGAATCCAGACAACGGGCAAAAAAAGACCCGGCAGAGGGAGGGATCTGCCGGGTCCGGATTGCGTGGGGGGAGGGACCCACGCAATGAGCGTTGCGTCGCGTCAGTGGTTGTTCGCGTCCGCCGTTGATTCGTTGTAGCCCTGTGCTAGTTCGGACCAGGCCTTGCTGGCCTGCAGGCCGAGCCCGACCATGTCCTGCTGGGCCTGACCCAGCCGCTGCAGGTTGTCCTGCCACAGTTGCGCGCCCTTGGAGAGCGTACCGGCCGCGTCTTCACTGCGGGCCAGTTCGCCCAGCCAACCGCTGGTCGCGGTCAGGTTGCGCTCCATTACCTTCAGCTGCACGCCGAACATGCTTTCCGCGTTCTCCAACGCCAACCGGTTCGCGCGCGTTGCCGCGGCGGCGAGCTGGCGGGTGGCATCACTGAAGCGATCGCTGAAGGCGGCGGCCATGGGGCATCAGGAAGTGGCTTGATGCATTGCAGCATACGCCCTTGATGCCGCATTGCAACAAAAATAACAAAGGCGCCCAAGGCGCCTTTGAAAAACCTTTAAGATCAATGGGTTGATCAGATCTCGGGGCCGCGGTAGCGGCAGCCCGACGTGCAGGTTTCGTGCACGGTGATCTCGCTCAGCGCTGGCAGGCTGGGCTTGAGCTCGTTCCAGATCCACACCGCCAGGTTCTCGCTGGTCGGATTCTCCAGGCCGGGGATGTCATTGAGGTAGTGATGGTCCAGGCGGTCGTAGATCGGCTGGAAGGCCGCCTTCACGTCGCCGAAGTCCATGATCCAGCCGGTCTGCGCACCCGGCTCGCCCTCGACCTTCAGTTCCACCCGGAACGAGTGGCCGTGCAGGCGCGCGCACTTGTGCCCCGGCGGCACGTTGGGGAGGCGGTGCGCCGCCTCGAGCATGAAGACTTTGAAGATTTCCATGGCGCGATTGTACGCCGCAGGTGGCCGGCCATCCTGAGCGGATGTTGGCCTTTCGTGAAGTGACTCTTTCCATCCGGATGAAGAGATGATAATTTCCCTTATATCCGTATGAAGAGATGTTATTGGCCGGACCCCGGCCAGGCATGGACTACTGCGGAACTTCGTCGTCCTTACCACCTCCCCACATCGTCATGCCCAAGCACACCCTGCTCGTGGCGGCCCTGGCCGTCGCTCTGGCCGCGCCTTTGCCTGCCGCCGCCGAAACCTCCGCCGACGCCAGTGGCGAAGCCAGCACCCTGGCCGCCGTGCGCGTCACCGGTTCCAACATCAAGCGTACCGACACCGAGGCCTCCAACCCGGTGCAGGTGATCGGCCGGCAGCAGCTGGAACAGACCGGCAAGGCCACCGTGGCCGATGTGCTGCGTTCGATCTCGGCCAACACCGGCAACGCCAGCAACGAAACCACCAACAACGGTTGGGCCTCGGGCTCGGCCGGCATCGGCCTGCGCGGCCTGTCGCAGAAGAACACGCTGGTGCTGCTCAACGGCCGCCGCCTGGCCAACTACGGCTTCCCGGCCGGCGGCCTGTCCGACACCTTCGTCGATCTCAACGCGCTGCCGCTGGTGGCCGTCGAGCGCATCGAAGTGCTCAAGGACGGCGCCTCGGCGGTGTACGGCTCCGATGCCGTGGCCGGCGTGGTCAACATCATCACCCGGCAGAACTTCGAAGGCGCCGAGATCGGCGGCAGCTTCGGCGGTGCCGACCAGGGCGGCCTGCACGAGCAGAACCTGAAGTTCGTCGGCGGCCTGGGTGATCTCGACACCGATGGCTACAACATCCTCTTCAGCCTGCAGGGGTACAACCGTGAGCGCCTGGACCAGGACGAACGCAACCTGACCAGGAGCGGCATCTACACCGACAAGCCGGGTGGCCGCTGGAACGGCTGGTCGGCCAAGGGGGCGCGCTACCTGGTCAACGGCGTGTCGGTACCGATGCTCGACGCCAACGGCAACTGCCCGGCCGGCACCACCCGCGTTGCCAGCGCGCCGATTGATGGCCTGTCCGGTGACACCTGCGGCTTCAACCAGGCGCCGTTCACCACGCTGATCCCCTCGACCAAGCGTTACCAGGCCTATGCCAACGGCACCTTCCGCCTGAACGACAACGTCGAGGCCTTCGGCGAAGTGCTGTACAGCCAGATCAAGAGCGCCGCGTGGTTCGGCAGCAGCCCGTTCTTCACCCTGGAGAGCGGCCGCTTCGCACTGAACGCCAACAGCGGCCTGGCCGAGCCGGTGTCGTCGTTGCTGCCGGCCAACAATCCGTACAACCCGTACGGCCGTGCGATCCCGATCGAGTACACGTTCTTCGACCTTGGCGGCACCATCAAGACCAACCGATCCACGGCCTATCGCGGCGTGTTCGGCCTGCGCGGCACCACCGCCAACTGGGACTGGGAAGTGGCTGCATTCGGTGCGCGCAGCAGCGAACGCGAGAGCGTGTCCGGCGGCTTCGCCAACCGCTGGGCGCTGGCCGATGCGCTGGCCACGGGCAGCTACAACCTGCTCAACCCGGCGGCGACGCCGCAGTCGGTGCGCGACTCGATCAACATCGCCACGCTGCGTCCGGCCGAATCCAAGCTGCAGGGCATCGATGCAAAGATTTCCGGCAGCCTGGGCCACACCTGGGCCGGCGAGATCGGCTTCGCTGCCGGTGCCGAGTGGCGCCGCGAGAAGCTTGATTCCAACAACCCATGGCAGATCGATGCCGGCCTGCAGGTGCGCCCGGCCATCGCCGAAGTGCACGGCAAGCGCCAGGTCAGTGCGGCCTATGCCGAAGTGAACGTGCCGCTGGCCTCGACGCTGGAGCTGTCCGCCGCCGCGCGTGCCGACCATTACGATGATTTCGGCGATGCCTTCTCGCCGAAGATCGGCCTGCGCTGGCAGCCGCTGGACTTCCTGCTGGTACGTGCATCGGCCTCGAAGGGCTTCCGTGCGCCGTCGCTGTCGGAGAACTCCAACAGCACCAGCATCGCCTACGGCAGCGTGGTCGATCCGCGTGATCCTGACGTGCCGGGCTCGCGGCAGAACCCCACCTTCTTCACCGTTGGCAACAACGCGCTGAAGCCCGAGCGCACCAGGAGCGTGAACTTCGGCGTGGTGCTGTCGCCGTGGACCAACACCAACCTGAGCGTGGACTACTACCGCATCCAGCTGGACAACCTGGTCGGCACCAACAACACCCAGACCCTGGTCAACGACAACGTGGCCGGCGCGGTGCAGCGCGATGAACGCGGCAAGCTGCAGGCGGTCTACAACCGCTACCAGAACCTGAGCGAGCTGAAGACCTCCGGCATCGACGTCGAGCTGCGCCAGCGCATCCCGACCGCAGCACTGGGTGACTTCACCGTGTCCTCGGCCTACACCCACGTGCGCGACTACCGCCGCCCGACCGTGGTCGGCGGCCCGCTGGTGGATTACGCCGGCAGCAACCTGGGCGCGACCCTGCCCAAGGACAAGGCCACCACCACGCTGGACTGGAAGTACGGTGATTTCAACGCCGCCGTGACCTGGTACTACACCAGCAGCTACCGCCAGGAAGCCAGCACCGCCGCCAAGGCCGTGCAGCAGCGCGTCGGCAGCTACAGCCAGTACGACCTGTACCTGGCCTACACCGGCATCGACAAGCTGACCGTGTACGCAAAAGTCCAGAACCTGGCCGACAAGACGCCGCCGTACGACGCCTCGTTCCCGGGCATCCGCGCGCCGTACGACTTCAGCCAGTACGACCTGCGTGGCCGCTACTTCACGCTGGGCTTCGATTACCGCTTCTGATCCATCCGCCGCGGCCGGTCACCTGAAGGGACCGGCCGCGCGACTGTCTGCCGTTGTGTTCCAGGGGAGTCACCGTGTCCTTGCATCGCCGTGCCGTTCTTCCGTTGCTGCTTGCCGCCGCCACCGCACTGTCCTCGCCGCAGCCGGTGCAGGCACAGAGCGCGTACTTCTTTCCGCAGGTCACCGACGCAGCGGCGTTCGATGCAGCGGTGCCCACGCCGGAGCAGTTCCTCGGCTACCCGATCGGCAGCCGTTACACCCGGCACGACCAGCTGGTGGCGTACTTCCAGGAACTGGCGAAGCGTTCCGACAAAATCAGCGTGCGCGAGATCGGTCGCAGCTATGAGGGCCGCCCGCTGCTGATCGCCACCGTCACTGCTGCAGGCAATCATGCGCGGCTGGAGCAGATCCGCCAGCAGCACGCGACCCTGGCCGATCCGGCGCAGCCGCGCAGCGCCGCCGGTGACAGCCCGGTGGTGGTATGGCTGGGCTACAGCGTGCACGGCAATGAGACGTCCAGTGCCGAAGCGGCGATGCTGACCGCTTACTACCTGGTGGCCAACCGTAGCGCGGAAACCCAGCAGTGGCTGCAGCAGGCGGTGGTGCTGTTCGACCCGGCGCAGAACCCGGACGGCCGTGATCGTGCCGCCAACTGGCACAACGCCTGGGCCTCTGACCCGGCCTCGGCCGACCCGACCGACAAGGAGCACGTCGAGCCGTTTCCGCAGGGCCGCACCAATCACTACTTCACCGATCTCAACCGCGACTGGCTGGCCCTGACCCAGCAGGACTCGCGGCCGAAGGTGGAAGTGTTCCACCAGTGGTACCCGAACGTGCAGATCGACTTCCACGAAATGGGCAAGGACAGCACCTACTACTTCGAGCCTTCGCCGAAGAGCATGCACAGCCCGCTGATTCCGGCGGCATCGTATGAATTCAACAAGACCCTGGCCAAGTACCACGCGCAGGCGCTGGATGCCTTGGGTTCGCTGTACTACACCGGCGAGAATTTCGACAATTTTTCGCCGGTGTACGGCTCCACCTACCCGGACTTCCATGGCGCTGTCGGCGTTACCGTCGAGCAGGCCAGCTCGCGCGGTCGCGTGCAGGAATCGGTGAATGGCCTGCTGACCTTCCCGTTCACCATCCGCAACCAGGTCGCCACCGGTCTGGGCACGGTGCGCGGCGCGGTGACCGAACGCAACGGCCTGTTCGACCTGCAGAAGCAGTTCTTCCAGAGCGCGTTGAAGCAGGCTGCGCAGCAGCCGGTGAAGAGCTTCGTGTTCGGCGACGCGCATGACCCGGCACTGACCCGTCGCCTGCTGGAACTGTTGCTGTTGCATCGCATCGAGGTGCGCGCGCTGGATCGTGCAGTCACTGTCGATGGGCAGCGCTTCGATGCCGGCAGCGCCTACGTGGTGCCGGTGCAGCAGGCGCAGTTCCGCCTGGTGCATTCGATCTTTGCCGAAACGCCGCCGATCAAGGGGGATGTGTTCTACGGCAGCACCAGCTATGCGATCGCACCGGCCTACGGTGTGGCCTTCGCCGGCAGCCGCAGTCGTATCGAAGGTGGCGCCCGCGTGGCCGCGCTGCCGGAGGAGCAGGGCGCGGTCTTGGGTGGCCAGGCCGGCTTCGCCTATGTCATCGACTGGCGCGACTACAACGCCGGGCGTGCGCTGGCGGTGCTGCAGGCCAAAGGTTTGAGCACACGCGCAACGTTCCAGCCATTTACCGCTTCGACTGCACAGGGCGAGGCCGATTTCGCCGCTGGCAGCATCGTTGTTCCGGTGGCCGGGCAACCGCTGCAGGGCGCGGCGCTGCGGGATGCGGTGAGTGCTGCTGCACGCGATGCCGGCGTACGCGTACATGCATTGTCCAGCGGCCGCAGCCGCGAAGGCATCGACCTCGGCAGTGATGGCGTCAAGGCGCTGCGCAAGCCAGCGGTGGCACTGGTGATGGGCGAGGGCGTGGCCGCCACCGAGGTCGGCTCGGCCTGGTTCCTGCTCGACCAGCAGCTGCACCTGCCGGCCAGCAAGCTGGACCCGCAGCAGCTGGGCAAGGTGCCGCTGGACCGCTACACCACGATTGTGTTGTCCGGCGGTACCTATACGGGCGTCGATGCCACGGCAGTGGCTGCACTGAAGCGCTGGGTGCAGGCCGGTGGTTCGCTGGTGACCTACGGCAGTGCCTCGAAGTGGGCGATCGAACAGAAGCTGGCCGACGGCGAGAAGCTCGGCAAGGAAGAAGACGCTGCTGACGAAAGCCGCCGCGCGTTCGGCGACCAGCGCGACATCGCCGCGATCGAGCGGGTGAGCGGCAACATCCTCAGTGCCGATGTTGATACCAGCCATCCGCTGGCGTTCGGCGTGCCGCGCCGGCAGCTGGCGATCAACAAGGAGAACACGGTGACGCTGCAGCCGAGCACGAATCCGTTCTCGACGGTGGTGCGCATTGATACGCCACCGCGGGTGAATGGTTACCTGTCCGAGCGCAACCGTACGCGGGTGGCGGGCAGTGCATGGTTGCTGGTGTCGGCGCAGGGGCAGGGCAACGTGGTGCTGTTCGCCGATGATCCGGCGCACCGCAAGTACTGGCACGGGACGGACCGGCTGCTGATCAACGCGATCTTCTTCGGGAATCTGGTGAATCCGAGTAAAGCGCGGGGTTGAGGCGTTTGGCGCCGAGTCGTTGTTGTGCTTGGGAGGCAGGGGGCCTCAGCCAGGACACGCCGTGAACCCCCCTCCGGGGTCCGGCCCAGCCGCTGGCGGCTGGGCGTTCGGGCGCTTGCGAAGCAGTGCTTCGCAAGCAAAGCGCCCTCACCCATGGGGGCTCGATGGCGCCTTGCTCGTGTGCGCTTTCCTGCGCACACGGCAAGACCGGGGTTGGGCGTCCTGCCCAACCCGCCCGAGGCGTGCCTCGGGCCCATGGCGCCAACGGTCCTGCGCAGCCCGCCCGGCCGCCCCTCGACGGCTTCCTGCGGGCGCGGACGCATCAGACCCCAAGGCGGGAGCAAGGGCAAAAGCAAAGGCAAAGCCAGGAATTGCGGCTTCGGCTTTTGACTTTGAATTTGAATTTGAATTTGATCTTTCTTCTCCCGGCTACCCGGCGGGAGAAGAAGGCGCGGGCAATGCTTGAAGCGGATGGGCGTGGGGCCAGCGCAAAACCGTGAGGCGCATGGATGCGCCGACCGAGCCCCCATGGATGGGTTTACGGCGTGTTTTGCGCTGGCCCCACGCCCATCCGCCCTCAGCGCAGAACACCGCCGGCTTCTACTCACGGTAGCCAGCAACAAAAAAGGACGGCGCGTCAGCGCCGTCCCTCGATAAGCCCCCGCGCAGCGGGAGACGTCATCCACTTCAGCTGGGATCAGCCGGCGCGACCGCCGCCGTTGCCACCCTGGCCACGACCACGGCCACCACCATTGCCACCACCGCCACGGCGCTGGCCCTGACCCGCGCCCGCACGCTGCTGGCCATGGCCACCGCCCTCGCGACGGCCGCCTCCGGCCTTCTTCGGGCCGGCATGCGCATGACGCGGCGCATCGCCGTGCGGACGGCGTGCGTGGCTCTTGCGCGGTGCGCGCTCGCCGGTATCGTGCTCGGCCTTGCCCGGTGCGCTGTTGCCCCAGCGGATCGGCGTCTGCAGCTCGAAGCCCGGCACGTCGCGGATGTCCATGTCGCGGCCCAGCAGGCGAGTGATCGCACGCAGCAGCTTCACTTCGTCCTGCGCCACCAGCGAGATCGCCTGGCCGGTGGCACCGTTACGGCCGGTACGGCCGATGCGGTGCACGTAGTCCTCGGCCACCATCGGCAGATCGAAGTTGATCACCTTCGGCAGCTCGTTGATGTCGATGCCGCGCGCGGCGATGTCGGTGGCCACCAGCACGGTCACGCGACCGGCCTTGAAGTCACCCAGTGCACGCAGGCGCTGGCCCTGGCTCTTGTTGCCGTGGATCGCCGCGGTCTTGATGCCGGACTTTTCCAGGAACGTGGCCAGCTTGTCGCTGCCGTGCTTGGTACGGGCGAAGACCAGGGTCTGCTCGCGGCTGTCCTGCGCCAGCAGGTGCAGCAGCAGGTCGCGCTTGCGGCTGCCATCGACCGGGTGCACGCGGTGGGTGATGGTCTCGGCCACGGTGTTCTTCGGCGTCACCTGGATCTGTTCCGGGTTGCGCATGAACTCCAGCGCCAGCTGGCGGATGTTGTCCTCGAAGGTGGCCGAGAACAGCAGGGTCTGGCGGTTCTGCTTCGGCAGCTTGGCCAGGATGCGCTTGATCGACGGCAGGAAGCCCATGTCGAGCATGCGGTCGGCTTCGTCCAGCACCAGCAGTTCAATGCCGGACAGGTCGATGCTGCGACGCTCCAGGTGGTCGATCAGGCGGCCCGGGCAGGCCACCAGCAGGTCCACGCCACGGCGCAGGATGTCCAGCTGGTTGCCCATGCCGACGCCGCCGTAGATGCAGGCGCTGGGGATGCGCAGGTACTTGCTGTAGCCGCGCAGGCTGTCGTGCACCTGGGTGGCCAGCTCGCGGGTCGGGGCCAGGATCAGCGCGCGCGGTTTGCGCGGGCCACTGCGCACTTCCTGCGAGGCGGTGCCCAGGTGCTGCAGCAGCGGCAGGCCGAAGGCGGCGGTCTTGCCGGTGCCGGTCTGTGCGCCGGCCAGCAGGTCGCGACCGGCCAGCGCCAGCGGGATCGCCTGCTGCTGGATCGGGGTCGGGTTTTCGTAGCCCTGCTCGGCAAGCGCACGCAGCAGGAAGGGCGCCAGGCCCAGCGATTCAAAAGACATTGAGATTGCTCCAAGTACAAGAAACGCCTGTCCAAACGGACAGACGGGGGCAGATCAAACTGATCGGCTGACTCGGAGCGTTCCCGTGAACCGCGCTGCGAGAATTGGGTGCAGCCGGCACGAAGCGCAGGCTGGAATGCGTGACGAACGGCGTCGGAGTGGGGGCGGGCGAAGAGGGCGGACCCTGGTCGCCGGCGATCCCGGAGGGAAACGGACGGCCGCTGCAGACCCCGCAAGTCTAAACGATGTTTGAGACTTCACGCAAAAAGGCCTGTTCAGGTAAGGGGCTCTCTGCAGGGCTGCGCCCTGCACCCGCAGACGCCCGAGCCAAGGCCAGAGCAACGTCAGAAGCCGGGTTCCTGCGGGTAGGCGGGGGGGAGCCGGTGGCAGGGGGCGCTGCAAGTACGTCCATGTAAGCTCGGTCGCCGCATCCATGCGGCTCACGCCCCTGCAGCCGGACCCACCCCGCCTTCGACGGTTTTCCGCGATCTGTCGGATCTCATTCGATCAATTTCGATGTCTGATCGATTTCGACGGT